>NZ_AUTN01000067.1:0-35619 GCF_000497955.1 Pseudoalteromonas sp. TAE56 | reverse complement strand
AAACTTGGCTCCCCCTCCCCGACTCGAACGGGGGACCTGCGGATTAACAGTCCGTCGCTCTAACCAACTGAGCTAAGGGGGAATCGTTTATGGTTGAAAAACTTGGCTCCCCCTCCCCGACTCGAACGGGGGACCTGCGGATTAACAGTCCGTCGCTCTAACCAACTGAGCTAAGGGGGAAGCGTCTTGCCTTTCAACGGGGCGAAATATTAATGACCGAGCCGCAAAGTGTCAACATATAAAAGTCATAAATTGAAAAAAGAGGTTTATTCGTTGTTTTTGTGTTCGATCTGCGTGTTTTATAGCTCTATTAAAGTTGTTTTTTTTGAAATTTAAGAATAACAGTGTGACTTTTATTATTGCAGAGTCTTTAAATTGGTTAAATTAAACACGTTATTAAAGTGGCTTGTTATTAAAAAACAACTCAAAAACATAAAAACTCATTTTTTACTTGGCGGTATTTTCAATATTAAATTTGTTTTTGTTTTAAATTTTTAAAAATATACCTACGCGTATATCCACAGAAATATTTTGTGATCTAAATTGTGATCTAATTACTATGCATAAAATGGGTATTTACTTTATCCGTTCAAAAATAGAACAATCAATAACTTAACTTTATGGTAAACGTATTTTTATACCAACCGTACAACTATGTTAAGAAGAAAAATTGGAGAGCTTCAGTTTTTAGCGTGAGTTTATAAAAATGCTACAAATAGCAAATGATCAATTGGCTAGATATCACCGAAAATGGCGGCTCTCTCAAAGCCTTTATAAATGCGGGTTTGAATGAGTTATCCACGGTTTCTGTGGATAACTCTGTTTATGAAACTTTAAGAACATCATCGGCACCAATGGTTTAGGGCGCTACAACGATTTCAAGCTTTTAAATCATTATTTTTAATTTAATATAAAACAATGAGTTATGATTTGATGCAGAATAGATGCAACTCGATGAGGGAATTTTTTCGTAACGATAAACCAAACATCACCTTTGTGCAAAAAAGCATCAGATATCACTGGGTGTTTGTAATAAAAGTTATAAAAATGTGTTTTAATTGTTTTTTGCGGTGTTTAGGCTCTATTTTAACAAAAAGATGTAAAAACTAAGTTTTACTATTTTTTCGAATCTTTACTTCTTTAATTACTTCAATTGTAGTGATAAATCCTTGGCTTGAACTGCCTTGATGCTTTAAAATGATTTGTTCAGTAAAAGAGGCCTATTTATTTCATGCGCGCAATTTCAAAATCCCAGAATCGCCCAGATTTACTAAACGATCCCATCTTGCCAACATTAAAGACGATGACCATTCCGATGATATTCGGCATGATCACGTTAATGATGTTCAATATTGTCGATACATTTTTTATAAGCTTACTTGGCACCGAGCCGCTTGCAGCGGTGAGCTTTACATTTCCGGTTACCTTTACCGTTATAAGCTTAGCAATAGGGCTGGGGATTGGTACATCGGCGGTAATAGCAAAAGCACTCGGTAGTAATAAAATAGATGAAGCGCGTTTTGATGCCAGTATTTCTTTAATGGTTGGTGTGGTTTTGGTTATTGTGTTGTCATCTATTGGTTATTTACTGATTGACCCCATATTTACTCTGCTAGGAGCGGGCGCACAAGTATTACCGTTAATACACGAATACATGAATATATGGTTTATCGGTAGTGTATTTTTAATAACCCCAATGATTGGTAACTCAGTACTGCGCGCCAGTGGCGATACAAAAACGCCAAGTATAGTTATGGGCGGAGCCGGGCTGATAAACGCCATACTCGATCCAATACTAATATTTGGCTTTGGGCCTGTACCAGCGTTAGGAATTCAAGGCGCTGCCATAGCAAGTGTTGTTGCGTGGTCGGTTGCTGTCGTTATTATTTTATATATATTAGCGTTTAAAAAGCGTTTGTTGAGCCTAAAAGCAGGCAAGCAAACAGTGACTGGCGCTATTCGCAAAATATTAAAAATTGGTTTACCTGCTGCCGGCGCAAACATGCTTACACCGGTTGCAATGGCTGTAATGACCGCTTTGGTGGCACACCATGGCCCAGAAGCCGTAGCTGCATTTGGAGTAGGAAGTCGAATAGAATCGATTGCAAGTATATTAGTGCTTGCGCTATCTATGACATTACCGCCATTTGTTAGCCAAAACTTTGGTGCTGGCAAATTATGCCGCGTTAAAGAAGCGTACACCGGCACACTAAAATTTGTGATGGTGTGGCAATTTGCCATCTACGTATTACTAATTGCATTCTCAGGCGTTATAAGCCAATTGTTTGGTAAAGAACAAGCCGTAATCGATGTAATTAAGCTCTTTATTTATACCATCCCGCTAAGCTACGGCTTACAAGGGGTGATCATATTATCAAACTCATCGTTTAATGCTTTACACAAACCTATGTATGCATTGGTTTTAAGTGTCATTCGGTTATTCATATTTTATGTACCATTTGCTTATATAGGCAACGAAATAGCCGGATTATTAGGGCTATTTATTGGCGCTGCTTTAGGTAACTTATTTACAGCAATAGTGGCGTATAAATGGTTTATGAAAAAACTAGAGGCGCTGAGCGGCGAATCGTTACAGGAGTGCAATAATTGAGCGACCATTTTCAGTTAAGATCACATTTTAAACCAGCGGGCGATCAGCCCACAGCAATTAAACAGCTTTGCGAAGGGCTAGAAGCTGGCCTTGCACACCAAACGTTATTAGGTGCTACTGGTACAGGTAAAACCTTTACCATGGCTAATATTATTAACGATTTAAACCGTCCAACAATAATAATGGCGCACAATAAAACGCTTGCCGCGCAGCTATACGGGGAGATGAAAGAGTTTTTCCCTAAAAATGCGGTTGAGTATTTTGTATCGTATTACGATTACTATCAACCAGAAGCCTATGTTGTATCAAGCGATACTTTTATTGAAAAAGATGCCTCTATAAACGAGCACATAGAGCAAATGCGTTTAAGCGCGACCAAAGCACTGCTTGAGCGTCGCGATACTATTATTGTAGCGTCGGTATCGGCTATTTATGGTTTGGGCGACCCTAAATCGTACATGAAAATGATGCTACTTCTAAAAGTGGGCGAAAAAGTAGATCAACGCGACATGCTGCGTCGCCTAGCTGAAATACAATATACCCGCAACGACATAGATTTTAGCCGAGGTACATACCGTGTACGTGGCGAAGTGGTCGACATATTCCCTGCAGAATCAGACACATTTGCTGTTCGAGTAGAAATGTTTGATGACGAAATAGAGCGCTTAAGTATTTTTGATCCGCTCACTGGCGCTGTTGAAAAGCACATAGTCCGTACCACTATCTACCCAAAAACACACTACGTTACCCCGCGTGAAAAAATACTCGGTGCTATCGATAAAATACAAGAAGAATTAAAAGATCGAAGAGCCCAGTTACTAAGTGCTAATAAATTAGTAGAAGAGCAACGCGTAACGCAGCGTACGCAGTACGATATGGAAATGATGCGAGAGCTAGGTTATTGCTCTGGCATCGAAAACTATAGCCGCTATCTATCTGGCCGTACGCCAGGCGATCCACCGCCTACGTTACTTGATTATCTCCCAGACGATGCATTGATGATTATTGATGAATCGCACGTAACCGTATCGCAAATTGGCGCAATGTATAAAGGCGACAGAAGNGAATATGGCTTCAGAATGCCCTCAGCAATGGACAACAGACCGCTGCGCTTTGAAGAGTTTGAAGCTATTTCACCACAAACTATTTATGTATCGGCAACGCCAGGCGACTTTGAATTAGAACGTTGTGTGGGCGCAATTGCAGAGCAAGTAATTCGCCCAACAGGCTTGCTCGACCCACTTATTGAAGTGCGCCCAGTGGGCGATCAGGTTGACGACCTCCTATCAGAAATTTATAAAAGTGTAGAGAAGGGCGAACGCGTACTGGTAACCACATTGACCAAACGTATGTCTGAGGATTTAACCGATTACTTAAGTGAGCATGGCGTAAAAGTGCGTTACTTGCATTCAGACATAGATACCGTTGAGCGCGTTGAGATTATTCGAGATTTACGTGCGGGTGTGTTTGATGTGTTAGTGGGTATTAACTTACTTCGAGAAGGTTTGGATATGCCAGAAGTAGCGCTAGTAGCAATATTAGATGCTGACAAAGAAGGTTTTTTACGCTCAGCGCGTTCAATTATTCAAACCATTGGTCGTGCTGCACGTCACTTAGATGGTCGCGCAATTTTATACGGTGATAAAATTACAAAGTCGATGGCCAAGGCCATGGACGAAACAGCGCGCAGACGCGAAATTCAGCATGCTTATAATGTTGAACACGGTATTGAACCGCATTCACTAGCCAAAAAGATTCTTGATGCGATGGATGTAGGCGAAGAGGCCGGCCCTAAAGACAATTTAAGGCTTATTCGTAAAGACTCTAAAAAGGTACTTAGCGCGAAAGAAATTACAGTGCAAATTAAGCAGCTTGAAACCAAAATGCATGCATACGCAAGCGACCTAGAATTTGAAAAAGCGGGCTCTGTTCGCGATGAAATACATGAACTACAACAACAGTTGATTAATTAAAAATGACAGCAAACTTTACTCCTCTTATTACTGCGCTTGAAGATGCGCCAATTTTAAAAAATGAACTGTGCCGTGTCTTTCATGGTCGAGGCCACAGTATTGAGGCGTTAAGCCATATAAATTTAGACTTTTATCCGCCAAGTTTATTTTTAGTTTCGTACGACGAAATTGACGAGCAAACACTAAGCGAGCTTACCGATGTAGTGTGGCAGTGGGCGCAAGCAAATCAGCCTGAGCTTATTACGTCGCTTGTGTATCAGCAACGCGCTGGTGTACAAAGCCAAAACACCGTGGTTTATGGGCAATTACCTAACCCGCATGTTGTAACCGAAAACGGCATTCGTTTTTTGGTTGATTTACAGAGCCGTCAAAATACCGGAATATTTCCCGATATGCGCAGCGGCCGTGAATTTGTAATGGCTAATAGCAAGCGTGGCAAAGTGCTTAATTTGTTTTCGTATACATGTGGGTTTTCGCTTGCAGCAATGCAAGGTGGGGCAGATCATGTAATGAACATGGATATGAGCAAAGGCGTACTTAAAGTAGGCAAGCAAAACCATCAACTAAACGGTTTTGAGCGCGGCGTGAGCTTTTTACCTCATGATATTTTAAAGTCGTTTGGTAAACTAAAAAAAGCAGCCCCGTTTGATTTAATAATAGTTGATCCGCCAAGCTTTCAAAAAGGCAGCTTTATTTTAACTAAAGACTACCAAAAAGTGCTGCGCAGATTGCCAGAGCTACTTTGCGATACCACACAATTGTTATTGTGCGCTAATAGCCCAGAGCTTAGCGAACACGCGTTTAAAGCGTTAATAAACGAGCACACCCAAGGCGCAATTGAATTTGTTGAGCGTCTAGCCCCTACCGAGCGTTTTATTGAAGTAGACAGCGACAAAAGTTTAAAGGCGCTTGTCTATAAAACGTCACAAACACCTGCTTAAATGAAGCTCAGCAAACGCCTAACTGCCATTAATACATTAATTTCGCAGCATCACGATATTATTTGGGATTGCTGCTGCGACCATGGTTATTTAGGCATGGCGCTATTAAAACGCGTAGCTGCAGAGCAGGTTATTTTTGTTGATATCGTCGCCACTTTAATGAACGACCTAGAAGCGCAATTATCATCTATTAATAAATTACAAAAAGCCTGTAATAAAAATCCACAGTGGCAGGTCTTATGTCAGGATGTAGGCAAAATTGAAATTGCTCAAAGTAAAAGCCAAGTAGTTGTAATAGCAGGTGTTGGCGGTGAGCTGTTGTTAAGTTTAATACAACAAATTATTGCTAATAACGTAAGTGAGCATTTAAATAATGTTCGGTTTATTTTATGTCCAGTGCATCACACTTATAAGTTGCGAGTCGGTTTAAAGCAATTAGGCTTAGGGCTTGTAAGTGAGCAAATAGTTTACGACAACAAACGTTTTTATGAAGTAATAGAAGTGAGCTTTAATACCAATAATGAGATTAGTCACACCGGCCACAAAATGTGGGACTTTACCAATACAGAACACGTTATGTACCAAGGCCAACTTATAAATCATTATAATAAAATGCTCAATAAAGATAAGCCATACTATCAAAAAGTTATAACAGACTATCAAGAACTCACTGATAGTTAAAAAAGCCCGAAAGTAGGGCGTACATGTGATCTAATTACGACATTGATGACGTAATGTGTTCATAGTTTATATCGCACACCGCGAGTTTATTTGGTTTATTTATGTCAGATAACAAGAGTCACATTAATCATTTGCTTAGCAATGAGCAAAAATGGCAACACAGTTACGAGCAACCTATTTCTTATGCACCCCTTGTGCAATTGGCTAATAGTAGCTGGGTGGTGCCACAGCATTTTTTACGTTACAAGCACACGCTTGAAAGCGTAAACGAAGTGCTTGAGAGTATTGAATTTTCGGCTCACTTTAGAGTGCTTGCTGCACAAAAAGGTGAAGAAATTTACTTGCAAGTAGCAGTGCTCAGCCCCGATAATTACCAAAAAAGTGCATCTACAAATGAAGGCAAAGCAAAAAAGCTATTATTTGGCAGACGCTGGATAGTAGAGGAAAACCTACCTACTTCAGAGCTTATTCAAACAGCATTTTTAGCGTTAAAAGTAGCGCGTGAACATGAAGTAAGAGAGCTTTTTCAGTTAATGCAAAGCGGCGCAACAAGCACGCCATTTAATAACCATCACGACCTACCTGTAATGGCGCAAAACCCAGAGCTTGTTAAAAGTGTAAGTGCTGAAAGCCATGTAGATGAAGTACTTAAACGTATTGTATTTGCAGGAAAAAGTATTGAGCTTAAAAGCCAGCAGCAAATAGCCGAGCAACATTTATATACTGTTGAGCTGTTGTGTGATAATTCCCAACTTAGCGAGTTTAATAAAAAAACTATTTCGTTTTTAACAGCAGATCCATCAGCTAATAGCTTTTTGCACGCCTTAATTACAGTATTGGTAGCCACAAGCAATGATTACGTAAACGAGCAATTTAAGTACAAAGGTTTTGCCCGTTTTAGTAAGCACGTTGTGGTTGAGCAAATAGGTGACTTAAGTATCGCTATGCGCTCGCCAAGTACCGTAGGGCTATGCTCTATGGGTAAGCAACATGCAAATAAGTTAAACTTTGAGATAGACAGTGGGCGAGCACCACAGGGCTGCGGGCAAGCTATTGGTGGGTTTTTAGCTGCTCATGGCATTGAGCAGCCAGAAAATGCACATTTATATCCAAATTACTTATAACAACCTAAAGTTTATTAATTTCATCTTTAACGTTAAAGCTAGAATCAGTAACAATAGCCTCAAGTGTTTGTACACGCTCTTTTAATGCAAGCACTTGTGCATTTGTTTCAGCTAATTGTTTATGGGCATCGCTGTTATTGTTTTGCATTTTATGCTTAAACTCAAGATGCTTTTTGTACATATCGTAAAGTACCCCTGAGCCAACCGAAATTAGCACAATAAGTACAATCATCGTAGTTCCAGACATAATCTCATTCCTTATCATTTTATTATTCGTTTATGGTTAAAGTATAACCTTTAAGCGCTTTTGATAAAGCTGACAATTGTAACTTAATTTGTATACTTTATTTATGCTCAGCCTTGAGTGTGTTCATCATTTATACACTTTAGATATTGTTTAATGGCTGCATAAATAAACATACTTTAGCCAATACAGTGAGTTGCCATGTTAAATAATAAAATACCTCCCGTTATTGTTGTGCTGTTTTTTGCAGGCATAATGGCGCTTATTGCGCATTACAGTGTCATTGATTTCACCGCATTTATTACCTACTTAGCAGCAAGTTTGGTCATTATAGGGTGTGTTTTTTGTATTGCAGGGGTGGTGAGTTTTAAAATAGCAAACACCACAGTAAACCCTAGTAAACCTGAGCAAGCGTCAAAACTTATTACGAGCGGCATTTATAAAATTTCGCGTAACCCAATGTATGTGGGTTTTGCATTTATTTTAGCAGGGTGGGGTATTTGGTTAAGTTCGCTGTGGGCACTTTTATGTATTATCGGGTTTATTGCGTATTTAACGTTTTTTCAAATAATACCCGAAGAGCGAGCGCTCACTAAATTATTTGGCGAAGAGTTTACCGCTTACAAAGCCCGCGTAAAACGCTGGTTATAATCTCTACGTTAAAATTAAACAAACAAAAAAGGCTATCGATGATAGCCTTTTTTATTTGTACCAACTGTATTACTAATTAATTGCTGCTTATTCGTATTCTAACGGGTCTGTAATGTTATTTAGTGCAAATGCTTCAAGGCGTTCTTGGCACGCGCCACATTTACCACAGGCCTTTTCACGGCCGTTATAACAAGTCCACGTTTGGCTGTAATCTAAACCCATTTCAATACCGTCGGTTAAAATACCAATTTTAGTATTGTTTAAGTATGGGCTAAAAATTTCTACAGCGTCGTAGTTAGCAATACGGCACACATCATCCATTTTTTGCACAAATTCAGGACGGCAGTCGGGGTAAATAGCATGATCCCCAGAATGAGCACCGTAATAAACTTGGCTAGCTTTAAGTGATACCGCGTAACCAACAGCAAGCGAGAGCAAAATCATATTACGATTAGGAACAATCGTACTTTTCATGCTTTCTTCTTCGTAATGGCCTTCTGGCACGTCAATATCATCAGTAAGAGATGAGCCACCAATAAGTTGGTTAATCGCCGAAATATCAACAATTTTATGTGGAACGTTTAATTTTTCACACACACTTGCTGCTACTTTAAGCTCTTTTACATGACGCTGACCATAGTCAAATGATAGGGCATATACATCATGGCCTTGTTGCAGGGCTTTATTTAATACGGTAAATGAGTCCATACCGCCGGAATAAATAACAACTACTTTTTGCGTCATATCTGTTTTGCTCTTAGTTTTAATAGAGGTTTATATCAGGGCGCGATATACTACACGGCCGCAGCTTAAATAACAATTTTTGCACAGCGCTTTTTGGTTTTTTAATAGTAGCAATTTGGCTGCTAGGTAGTAAGTGAGATTTCTTTTGTACAAAATTAATGAAGTGTTTGAAACCATCCAAGGTGAAGCAAGTTTTACTGGCACACCTTCAATATTTTTGCGCCTACAAGGCTGCCCAGTAGGCTGCTCTTGGTGCGACACCAAGCAAACGTGGGATGTTGATAATGTATATAAAGTATCGCTGGACGAAACCGTAGAAAAAAAAGCCGACTCAGATCATTGGGCTAACGCCAGTGCAGAACAAATTTTAGCGTTGTTTCAATCACGTGGGTATACCGCAAAGCATGTAGTAATTACTGGCGGTGAGCCATGTATGTTTGACTTAAATCCAGTATGTAACTTATTACACGAACACGGCTTTAGCACACAAATAGAAACCAGCGGCACGTTTGAAATACTCGCCCCAGAGCAAACATGGGTAACAGTATCGCCAAAAATTAATATGCGCGGCGGTTACGAAGTACTAACCAGCACCATGAAGCGCGCAAACGAGATAAAACACCCCGTTGCGATGCAAAAACACGTAGAAGAGCTAGAAGAATTATTTGCTAAAACAGGCGTTAACCCTAAGCTTGTTTACTTACAGCCAATTAGCCAAAAAGTATCAGCAACTAAACTCGCAATCGACACCTGTATTGCTAAAAACTGGCGCCTATCAATACAAGTACATAAGTATTTAGGAATTAGTTAAAGCCAGTTTAAAGTTATATTACGTATGTTGGGTAGAGCGTAGCGAAACCCAACGAATCTCCAATTCCACACCGTTTTATAACAACGCCCTATAATATTTAAATACGTAGGCCGGATAAGCGAAGTGCCATCCGACAACCCTGTACTTTATAGCCTAAAATTACATCTACCTTAAAGCTCATATCTTCTTCGTTAATTGTGCTAATTAGTTTACTATGCGCGACTTAAAAATATTCCACTACTTACCACTAGGCTTATATGTCCGTAAATGCGCTTTACACCGACCTTTCTGATTACTACGACTTAATGTGCGCAGATATAGATTATCAAGCCCAAAGCAATTCTATTCACAGGCTGCACCAAATTTTTGGTAATGGTGGGAATACCCATCTCGATTTAGCGTGTGGCACCGGCCCGCATGTACGCCACTTTATTGATTACGGCTATAAAAGTAGTGGGCTTGATTTAAACCAGCCAATGCTCGATAAAGCAAAAGTTCGTTGCCCAGAAGCGCAATTTTCGTTGCAAAACATGAGTGAATTTAAGGTAACTGAGCACTTGGATTTAATTACCTGCTTTTTGTATTCACTGCATTACTGCGACGGAATTGATAAGTTAAAAGAGTGCCTTGCTAGCGTGCACAATGCATTAAACGTAGGTGGAATATTTTGCTTTAACACGGTTGATAAAAACAAAATCGACAGCGATTCATTTGTAGAGCACACAGCAAAAAGCGAAAATAGCTTCTTCACATTTCGATCTGGCTGGCACTACGGTGGCACTGGCAGTAAACAGTTATTAAAACTCAGCATAGAAAAAACCACCGCAGACAACACTCTCGTATGGCACGACGAGCACCCAATGGTTGCTTTTAGTTATACCGAGCTTAAAGAAGCCTTAAAGCCGTACTTCGAATTCCACATATTTGAACATGACTACGACAAAATAACCCCATGGGCAGAGCGCTCAGGCAACGCCATTTTCGTCTGCGTAAAAATTTAAGGCAACCAAAGAACCGCCAATATCCACGTCCCAAATATCCCCGTATTAAATATTTGAAAACGTAGGTCGGATAAGCAAGCGCCATCCGACACAAAAAACTGAATACCGTAAACATAAATAGTTTTTGTTAAAAGCTCAGCAAGGGTCGCAATGCTTTTTAATTTAATCTCTATTTAGGTACTCAGCAACCTCAAGCACTTGCTCATGAGTTCCTGTAGGTAAAAGTCTGTCTACATCGTAGTCGTAGCATAAATACTCTTCTTTACTCCACACTGAAGACGTTTTGCTTCCAACTAAAAGCTTACTACCACTTGTGCATTGAGTATAACCATTAGCGCGAGCAGCAATTTGCCAAGTAACATAATTCGCAACAAGCGTTACTATTGAAATCACTAGCATTACACCAACAACTAACCCTAATTTCATTTTTATCTTTTCATAAATAGGCTTTTTAAATAGCTTTAATAAAATATCAAAAACACCGATGAACGATCCCAACCATAAAACTATACAACCTGGAATCATTAAAATATCAGCGGTAGACGAAACAATTATTGGGTAAATACTATATGGGTATAAAATCCCTTGGATTATTTCGCTAAAAAGATAAGAAATCATCAGCCAAGTAACACCAATACTTAATAGAAGTGTAAACACAACTGCAAATATAAAAGTTGGATCTAAACTATTAAATCGTAACTTGAATGAATCTACCATGGGTTGACTAACTCACTTAAAAAGCTGTTGAGATCTTTTCTTGCTTTGATCTTTATAGATTTCAGGAAAGAGCTTACTGTGGCTATATAAACCCTATGTATTTCTTCTCCAGTAGTTTTCATCAAATACCTTTCTTTATACTCTAGATATTTTATCAATGATTTGGTTATTTCAAACCTTTTATCGATTGAATTTAATCCTATACTTACAATTACTCCAATAATAATACCCGAGCCAATAGCTACAACAGCTACAGTACCACTAGCAAGTGCTATACCTGCTAAAACACCAGCCAGCGCACCTAAAACAGCTTTAACGATATCGGTACTCGTTGTCGCCAACCAGTTTGTCCAACGATAATCCTCTTCAAATAGCCAATTAATACTATTTAGAGTCACAGAAAAAAATACTGAAATATAAAACCCGCTTTTAGCTCCTTGCTTCAGAGCCTCTTTACCCACACCAACATTTACTACTTGTGTATTATTAGCAAGATACCTTGTTCCTTTTAGAATAGTTCTAACTTTGTGATTACCTTTAAAAGCGATATATTTCTTTCCATTTCGAGTAATGGGCTCGTATTTACCAAGGATGTTTCCTGAACGCTTAAAGTCGTTGTATATAGCTAAAAAAGAAGGTGTATCTTTTATTGCAGAACCATATGTAGCAGCACTTGCTAGTGAGATTTGAGCAATAGATAAACCTGTAATTTCTGAAAGGTATTGTTCAATTGCCGTTTGAGACTTTCCACGCGCAGTCTGAAATGCCACCCATAGTTTAAAAAACTCTTCATGAGTAAGTACAAAAATATCTGTTTGGTATTTATTAAAGTCGCTTTCTAGATTTGAACGCAGTTTATCTCTTTTGATACTTGGGTGATTGTGAGGTTGATGATTCAGAAATGGACCTGGCATGTATTTTTATCCTTTAGGTAATTAATTTAGTCCTTTAATTTAATGCCCATTATAAAAGAAGCATTCCCTAAAACAACCCCAATGTATAATAATAGCCAAAATGTAGTATCCACATGAAATATGACAGCCACTCAACGATTTGGGAAAACCAAAGGGGTCAAATCTTGACTTCATTCATCAAAATTATTGCCTACCTACTTATCCCTCAATCATGCTTTCACTTAACCAAATATTTAATAACTAGCATAAAAAAAGCGTTGCCCTTGAGCAACGCTTTTTTGTATTTGTCTAATAGCTGGTAGCTAACTTACTCTGCCGCAAGATTATTCCGCCGCTAAGTAATCCAAAACCACTTGATGGTGATCTTTAGTTTTAAACTTATCAAACAAGTGTTTAATTTTACCGTCTTGTCCTACTAAAAATGTTAGGCGGTGAATACCATCGTATTCTTTTCCCATAAATTTTTTGTAACCCCATACCCCAAATGCTTCTGCAATGGCGTGGTCTTCATCGGCTAATAAATCGAAATTAAGCTCTTTTTTAGTTTCAAAGTTTTTAAGGCGCTTAATTGGATCTGGGCTAATACCTACAACGCGGGTGTTAAATTTAGCAAGCTGTGCTTGCTCATCGCGTAGGTTTTCGGCTTGTACAGTACAACCCGGCGTTGACGCTTTTGGGTAAAAGTACACAAGCACTTGTTGCTCTTTTAACAGCTCGCTTAATGTTACTGTTTCGTCGTTTTGGTTTTGTAGGCTAAAAGCGGGTGCAGTATCGCCAGCTTGTAATGGACTAATTGTGTTCATGTTTAGCATCCTTAACGAATTCGTTTAAAAATATAATCTACGTTTAGTGTGTGAGAAAGGCTCTCAAAACTAATTTTAAATTGATCTATATCTACATCAACTGGAATATTAAATTCGATTTCACAACGCATTTTCATATCGACTTTTTCATCGAATGTGTCTGACTTTAATGAACAAATGCTGATGTTGTTATCGGCAAAAAAGCGCGTTACTTTGCTCAATGTGCCAGGGGTGTCTATGCCAGTGTATTCTAGGGTGTAACCTGCACAAAACTCACTAGGAGTATGACTCGCTGTACGCTTCATCATGGTTAGCAGGCCAAGTTCCATGGCTTTAGTAGGCAGTACGTGCTCTATGCGGCTTATTGCCGACATGTCGCCGCTGAGTAGCATTATGAAGGTAAATTCGCAGCCTAAAATAGCAATACGGCTGTCAATAATGTTGCAGTGGCAATCACTAACCAGTTGGGTTAGTTCACTTACAATACCGGGTCTGTCTTCGCCAATCGCTGTTAAAACAATTTGATGATTTGAAAATGCAGTCATGAGTTCAAATACCTTGTTACTTGGATTATATCAACCGAGTTGGCAACACCAAAAATACACACGAGAAGTTGCACGGCGGCGAAGTTTAACACAAAAAGGGCTCTAAACTACAGCACACGCTAATTAAGCGCTTTTAAAGTGCGGTGTTTCTTGTTTTTACTGGCACGGGAAAGTACCATAGCTAAAATTTGCTTATTTGCGCTTAGTTTTATTGCTAAGTAGAAGTGCTGAACTTTATTGCATTTAGGCAGCCAAATAATAAATGTAAAGTTAATATTGATTTTACACTGAACCAAATCGGCATTACCCACTCATATATTTGTTAAAACAATTAAAGGGTATGCTAAGGAGAAATATCTGTGCAGTATTGGATCCCAAAAGCACTTGCAGTAAGTGTATTGGTAAGTTTATCAGGGTGTAGTGTATTTATTAATAAGGCACATGACGAACGTAACTATCGTACGCATGAGCCTGTAAAAGCACCAACGTCGTTATCTCAACCAGCTCAAGACCCAGTTTATAAAATGGATGTAGGTCAATACGACAATAATCCTGAAGCTACAAATTACCGCCCACCGGCACAAGTATTAACAATTGCTAAAGGCAGTTGGGTAGAAGAGACAGATAAACAAGCGCGTATTTATTTTGATAAAAACGATGGCATTGCTGATTTAGATGAATTTCTTTGGGATACGATTCAATCGGTACTTGCTGATAATAACGCGGGCACAACTAAAGAAGATAAGCTACTTGGTATTATTGAAACTGATTGGTACTCAATCATCAAAACAGAAGAAAGCTTTTGGTGGTGGGGCGATGAAGTTAACGATGACTTAGAAAAGTTTAGATTCACTATTGAAGAAAAGTCACATCAGCGTACTGCGTCTTTACGTGTAGAGCTGATAGATTTTAAAGGCGACCATACACTTACTGATTTGTTAAAGCAGCAGTTAGAAGTACGTGCGCTTAACCAAGTAGTGAGCGAGTTTGATTACCGTTACCGTCAACTTGAAGTTGATATGCGTAAACGCCAAGGTATTATTTCTCTTGAAATGGGCTTTGATAACAAAGGTAATGCAGCACTTGTAACTGAGCAATCTTACGAAGCTGTGTTTGATCGTTTCTCTGGCTTTTTAGAGCGCTTGTCGTTCACTATTGTTGAAATTAACCCAGATACGGGCTTAATTACTGCTGATTATACTAAACCGGAAACAAGCGTTTGGGATTCAATTTGGGGTGATGACGTAGCTCAACTACCTATTGATGAAGGCCAATACCAAATTTTAGTAAGTAAAACTAAAGAAGGCGGTACTAGCTTAACGTGGATGGATGACAAAGGCGAAACGCTTGAGCCAGGTACTATGAATGGTTTACAACAAGCATTAGAAGCAGCACTCATTCAGCGCGGCATTAAAATTTAAATAATAATAAGTTTTACCACAAAAAGAGCGCTATGCTCTTTTTGTGGTTTTTATAGGTTAATAAATATGTCTCAGCTACCTCATCGTTCACACTATACGTGGCGCACTTGGTTTACTTTTTTGGTTCCTTCGTTAATTGGTGTGTTTTTATTTATGACACCCATTAGTACCTCGCAAGGAATGACCATTCCTATTGCCGTTATGGCAAAAGCGGTCCAAGCAATGATGCTTGGCTCTGCTCAAGCAATTATTACTCTCATTATTTGTATTACAGGGGTTATTTCTGTAATTACTAAAGTGTTTAAACCCGNCTTTATTAAAACATTTATTTGATGTGAGCTGGACATGGCTGGTGGTGCGCTTATTTGGTATGGCGTTTGGTTTAATGACGTACTTAAGCCTAGGTAGCGAGATGATTACCTCGGCCAATACTGGCGCGCTGGTATTAAATGACTTATTGCCAGTGTTGTTTTCGGTATTTATTTTAGCGGGCTTATTACTGCCGCTACTAATTAACTTTGGTCTACTAGAGCTTGCTGGTACGTTAATGACTAAAGTAATGCGCCCTGTATTTGGTGTACCTGGTAGAAGTGCGGTTGACTGTACTGCATCGTGGTTAGGCGATGGTAGTGTAGGTATTTTGATGACTGCAAGGCAGTACGATCAAAAGCACTATACACAACGCGAAGCGGCTATTATTGGTACTACGTTTTCAGCGGTTTCAATTACGTTTAGTTTAGTGGTGCTTGGGCAAGTTAAACTTGAATACCTATTTGCACCGTTTTACGCAACGGTATGTTTAGCCGGTATTGTTGCCGCTATTATTGTGCCGCGATTACCGCCACTGCGCTTTAAAAAAGACTTACTAATTGATGGTACTGAGCCAGATAGAGACGCTGAAACAATTCCGGGCCATAAAACTTTATTTGGTCATTCGTTAGATGTTGCACTCGCTAAAGCAGATAACTCAACGGGTGTTAAAGGTACTATAAAAGAGGGCGTACATAACGCGCTTGATATGGTATTTGGTGTGTTGCCAGTGGTTATGGCAGTAGGTACATTTGCACTGATCATTGCTGAGCATACGCCTATATTTCAGTATTTAGGTATGCCATTTGTGCCATTTTTAGAGTTATTACAAGTACCCGAAGCGGCAGCAGCATCGCAAACTATTATGGTTGGTTTTGCTGATATGTTTATTCCGTCAATATTAGCAGCAGGTACTATTGAAAGTGATGTAACGCGCTTTATTATTGCAGCCATGAGCGTAACGCAGCTTATTTATATGTCTGAGGTGGGCGCACTTTTACTTGGCAGTAAAATACCGGTAAACATTTTAGAGTTGTTTATTATATTTATTTTGCGAACGCTAATTACTTTACCTGTTATTGCGCTAATGGCGCATTGGCTAGTAGGCTAAATTAGCATGTATTAAAAAGCCCTGATTAATCAGGGCTTTTTTGTGTCTGTTGCATTTTTAATATTGGCGTTGGGCTTTTTAAACTCCGTTTTTGCAGAGAGTCTAATCAGCGCAATATTACCAATGATAATGGCAAAAACAACGGCGACAATAATTACAATATGCCAAGTTTGCATAACCACTTACCTACTTTAAACAGGGGATAAGTGTGACTGTTTTACGCTATAACAGCAATTAAATTACTTAAAACACAATCAATAACGTTAAAAGCGTCTAGCTACCGAAAGTGTTAAAAAGTTAAGCCCTGGGTTTGGCTCTTTAAAGCCTGCGTTTGAGTAGTGAATAACTCTAAGAGCAACGTTAGTGTGGCCAAAGTCGGCAACGAGGCCTATACGGTCTTCAAACTGGTAGTGAGTGCTTATGTTTTTACCGGCAAACTGCGTCTCATCAATCAGTGATACACCAATTCCTGCTTCTACATAAAATGGGGTGTTGTTAAAACTAAAGGCAGGAAATTGCAGCACAGGTGACATAGCAAGTACTAGGTTTGATTGTGTTTCATCGCCGTGGCGGTATTCCCACATGTTTACGCTGGTTTCAAAGTAAAAGCGAGCATCGCCAATAAGGTTTTGCATACTAGGCGCATGATACTGATACGCAAGCTTAACGCCGTTTACGTTACCTTCGCCTTTGAGAAAATCAACAGCATAACCATGGTTCGATTGAGCAAAAGCAAGTTTGCCAAAAAGTGAAACTACTAATGCAAAAGAGATAATAAGTGTTTTAAGTGACGTTTTCATAGGTGCCAAATGTTTGTTTGATTTAAGTTGATAACTAAATGATAAGGGCGACCTATTAACAATTACAATGAGGATAAAATGCCGGTTGTATATGAGCTGTTAATGGAGGTTTCTAACTGATTGAATTTATTTTAGTTATTTAATTGGTGCTGTTTGGGCATTAATAAGTTGCTTATTTGTGCCTTTTTTATTGCGTATAGTTCGCGTAAATTACAGCCATCTTAATCACACAGACATATACAATTATGAAACTCTTTAAACTATTCGTTTTAGCCACTGCTTTTTTTAGTAGTTCGTTATTTGCACAATCTCAGCAATCGCCAGATCAGTTACTTGAATCAGTAGCCGATAAGCTGTTTGCAGACATTGGCCAAGTAAATTCAAAAGGCACAGCAAGTAAAGACGCGATGGCTGCCATTGTTGAAAAACGTTTAATGCCGCATATTGATGTTAAGTTTGTGTCGTTTAAATTATTAGGTAAGCACATTAAAGGCATTGAGCGCGAACAGGCTGTTCAATTCATAGATGCAGTAGAGCATTATTTAACAGGCACATACGCTGGTGCACTAATGAAGTACACAGGTCAAAAAGTAGTGTTTGAGCGTAATAACGCAAAAAGTGACTCTGAGTACGCAACAGTTAACACACAAATTATTGAGCCAAATGCGCCTACAATCGACTTAAGTTTTAAGCTTCGTTTAGGTAAAAATGATGAGTGGAAAGTATACGATATTGTTGCCGAAGGTATTTCACTATTGAGCGCTAAGCAAAAAGAGATTATTCAACGCATTTCTGAAGTAGGTTTAGATCAAGTTATTAGCGAGTTAAAAAGTAAATAAACTATTTGTCTGGCTCTGATTAAGCCCAACTCCAACCTCAAAAACGGCCAATTACCTATGTACTTGGCCGTTTTTATATTCTTGTCTACGGTAATCCTAAAGGATTGTTGCTATTGCGTAATTTTGCGCTAGCAGCAAAACAAAGGTGTGCTAGAATATCGACACTTTGATTAAGCGTGGTGTCAGCTAAAAACTGATATAACTTACCACCCCCAAGCCACACTGGAGTTGTGTTGTTTTAATGGAAAATGTACTGATTTGGCCAAAGGAATACCCATTACTTATTAAAGGACTGGTAGAACAAAACGGTGCCTTTATTTTAGATGCTTTGGAAGCTTGGCCTGCTTGTCGTTCTACAAATGAAGACGATGGTGTATGCACCACCGTGTTACCGCCTATTTATTATTTGGCATGGTTAACCCCGTTAGAGCCATTTGAAGAATGTTATTTTCAACATATCTCTGAATATGACGAAGACGCACAAGCGTATATTAGTGCGGTTAAAAGCCATTACTACGATAATGAATACACCCCTGAAAGCTTAGTGCTTATGCTATGCCAGCGCCTTGAAAAATATGCAAGCGTGGCCGCGCAAAACACCATAGATACGCCACTGTCTTTAGTTGATTTGTTTTTTAGTAAACGCTATTTCACGTTAATTGAGCATGCGTTAAATAATAAAAGTAAACTCTCGGCAAAAGATACATTAGCCCTTTGGAAAGAAGTTGATTTTAGAGAGCGCTTAAGTGCATTTATACCCGAGTCTGTTGCTGATTTAGATATGCTTTCTGAACTTGCTAGCGAAAAAGTAGCGGCGGGTAAAGACTACTTTACGTTGCTTACACAGGTTTCTCCTGATGTTGACTCTGTTGTACTGCTAGAAAAAGCATTATTAACGCACTTACGTAAAAAAACAGCCAAGCAAACAATGGCCATGCGTTTTATTGAACAAGGCGCCACAGGCGTTCTTGCTGACGAGAACAATAAAACAGCCTTCATGTGGGCCGCCGAAAAAGGCTATGTAAATGTGGTTGAAACGCTACTTGCAAAGCAAGATAAAAAAGCGGTTGATAATTTAGGTAATACAGCGCTTCATTACGCTGTATTTGCTAAAAATGAATCGTTAATGGTGCTGTTAATTAAAGCGGGTTATAACTTTAGAGCGCGCAATAAAGAAGGCTTAAGTTGTTACCGTTTGGCGGTTAGTATTAAAGCCAATAACTTAGTTAAATGCTTAGAGCGTGACTTTGGTATTAAAGAGCTTTCGCCGGAAGGGCAGTTTGATCGTATTAAAAAAGTACATGTGCTACACGCTATTGTCACTATATTGCTGCCTTTGCAGTTGTTCTTCTTTTTTGATGAAACACTCTCAATTAAAAGTGAGCTGACGCTGGGTTTAACTATGGTTGCAGTGATTTGTTTTTTCTTTGCGACCACTTTAAAACGCTGTGCGTTATATCCACATATTAAACACCCTTGGGGTTTGTTTGTGCTTAGGGGCTTTTCGTTTATTAGCTTAATTGCTCAAATAGGGTTAGCGAGTATTGTGGTACTAGCAGCCTTAAGTGATTTGGTTTAGTCACTTTTAGAAAGTTAATAAAAAACGCGCTTAAAGCAATTTAAGCGCGTTTTTTGTATTTATAACCGTTTATGGATAAATATTATTTATTGTGCTCATTTGCTGCTTTTTCTTCAGCTAATTCTTCTTTAAGCTTACGGATTTTTAAACCCTGTTCTTGTCCGCGATGCCTTGCATAATACGTACAGCCGATAAACATTGAAGAGGCAAACACAAGCTCTAACAATACCCAAATTAATTCATCAGGAGCTGCCCAAAGCATGGTTAAGCCGTGTATAAAATACAGCATTACAATAAAGTTAGCCCACGCATAAGTGTAAGTATAGTCTTTTATTATGCCTCTTAGCGGCAGTAGTAATGGAATAATAGGCACAAATAAAGACACTAAACTCGCATTACCATTTAAAGGTGGTACAAAATACATCCACAGTGGAATAAGAACAAGTAAACCTACATAGCCAAATAGTGCGGCACGCTGAAATTTTACTGTAATTGGCTTTTTAGCTGGGTTGTCAGCTGTATTCATTTAAGTTTTCTCGCAATGTGAGTAAGGCGTTTACCAACGCTTTGGCATATTTTAATTTCGTCTTTACTAAGTTGTGCACTATTAGCGCTGCCAGCAACGTGTGTTGCACCGTATGGTGTTCCACCTGTTTGTGTTGCAAGTAGTTCGGGTACATCGTACGGCACGCCCATTAGCATCATTCCGTGGTGTAATAGTGGCAGAGATAAGTTAAGTAAGGTTGCTTCATTACCACCATGCATACTGCTTGATGACGAAAACACACACGCTGGCTTATCTATTAACTGGCCTTTTAGCCACAAGTCGCTGGTGGTTTCCCAAAAGCTTTTAGCTTGGGAGGCCATCATGCCAAATCGGGTTGGTGTACCAAATGCCAAACCATCACAATTTATTAAGTCATCTTTGGTGATCACAATGTCGTGTGCATTTTTAGCCACAAAAGTACGAAGTAGTGCACTAGCACCTTGTTGCTCTATCGACTCTGCTATTTCGTGAGCCATTGCTTCAACTGAGCCATGGCTTGAGTGATAAAGCACCACTATGGTTGCACTCATTATAAAACGCTTAGTACGTTTTCTGGTGGACGACCAATCGCAGCTTTATTGTTATTAACCACAATAGGGCGCTCAATTAGTTTTGGATTTTGTACCATGGCATCTATTAATGCTGATTCATTGCTTTCATCTTTTAAATTAAGCGCTTTGTAGTCATCTTCTTTTGTGCGCATTAATTCACGTACGGATGAAAAACCAAGTTGGATTACAAGCGTTGTAATTTGCTCGTGTGTAAGAGGCGTTTTTAAATACTCTACAACACTTGGCTCTATCGCTTTACTTTGCAGTAGTGCTAGCGTTTCGCGTGATTTAGAACAACGTGGGTTGTGGTAAATAGTAACAGACATAAAATGATTCCAAAGTGTGAATTGCGTCTATTTTAGGGTAAGCGCTTGCAGACTTAAAGTCTTGCAAGCTCTTTTTGTAAAAGTCGATACTGGGTAAGTAGTGCTTTTAAACGTTGTTGCTTTACAAGTTGGGTAGGCTCTACAAAATTAAGTGCTTTTTGTACTTCGTCTGCGGCTTTTAAATAAGCGCCATATTGCGCTAATACATCGGCGTTCGCTTCGTGATAAGAGGCTAATTTATCTTGTTTTTTATACGCATCAGCAAGGAGTTGTTTGCCTAAGTTGTGGTCGGGCTTTTCGAGTAAAAAACTCTTTAAAATATTTTCAGCAAGCTCATATTGCTCAGCTTCGAGAGCTGCATTGGCATAGTTAAGCGTAATTACCTGATTATTAGGGCGATACTGATTTAAATCAGCTAAAAACTTAACGGCTTCATCTGCCTTTTCTTGTGCGATAAGTAAATCGGTATGGGTATCTATATAAAATAAGTTTTTAGGATCGTTTTTTAAAAGCTCGTCTAATATTGGCGCTGCTTCATCAAGCTTTTTTTGATCAAGCAAGCTTATGGCTAAGCCATACTTTAATGCAGTATTGTTGTAGCTGTTTTCGCGCAGTAGTTTTTTAAATAAGTCTTCTGCGTTTTCTGGTTTGTTGTCGTAGCGGGCAAGCACCCGACTTTTTGCTAAATTAAATTCAAGGCTCGCATTCATAAGACGCACAGGGAATTGCTCTGCACGCAAACGTACGTCTGACACTCGGCTCTCTGGTAATGGGTGAGTTAGCAAAAATGCTGGTGGCTTGTATTTATAGCGAATTTGCGCTGAAAGTTTAGTTAAAAACTCACTCGATGCACGTGCATCAAAACCAGCATTATTAAGTGTTTGCATGCCTATGCGGTCAGCTTCTTGCTCAGCTGAGCGGCTATGTGTTAATTGGCTAAAAGCAGATTGTGTTTGGCTTGCTGATATAATGGCAATACCCGCGTCGGGTGCAACAACGGTTGCTAATATACCGGCAATCATACCGGCAATGGTCAGTGCGCTGTTATCTTGTTGCTGCTGTATTCTACGTGCTAAGTGGCGCTGTGTTACGTGAGCAATTTCGTGACCAAGTACCGAAGCAAACTGGCTCTCGTTATCTGCTTGCGCTATTAATCCTGTGTGCACTCCAACATGGCCGCCGTAAAAGGCAAATGCGTTTATTTCTGAGTTATTTATCCAAAAAAATGAAAACGGAAAACGTACATCGTTAGCATTAGCAACAAGTTTACGGCCAATAGTGGTGAGGTATTCATCTAGCACAGGGTCGTTTATAACTGGCGATGAACCTCGTATTTGCATCATCATTACTTCGCCAATGGCTTGTTCTTTTTCAAGTGGCAGTGCTTGTAATGCAGATGTTCCTAAGTCAGGAAGAGTAAAGTTAGTTTGCGCCTTTAAAGGTTCGCTTACTAATAAGCTAAACGTAAGCGCTGCGGTGCATAAAGTGATAAATGCTGATTTTAGCTGCATTTTATTCCTTGTTAATTTGTTCGCCAATTGCAATTTTGGCTATGTCTATTTCGTCACTGCTTGCACGGCTGTCTTTTTCGCACAATTGGTATAGTTCTTTTATTGTGACTCCATCAAGCTTTACAACGTTCAATTCTCGCTGCAAAAAAGTAATAATTTTATGTACTACTTTATGTGCGTGTAAAATAATGGCTTTATCTGCTTTGTCGCCCCGTTCAAAATAAAAGCCAATAAACTTATGTAACTGACTTATTCTGATCAGGTTTTTCATTGAATGTGGGTCCCACACTCTAAACTCCATAAAGCGATTATTTTTTATGTATTGGTCAACAATAACATCTTTAGCATAAGGCTGTGCCCAAAGCTCAAAGCCTCTGTCGGTAAAAACCTGGTGTAGCGCAATGCGTGGCTTATATTTGGTATGTATTTCACCAAAGCTGTCTTCGTGGCCTTCTAATAAATCTAAGTTCCAATTGCGTTTATCTATAAGTTGTTTAACCGCATTATCGAATCCATGATCTAAAATACCTTCTGATTCGCTTATTGATGAGGCAACAAGGTGATAAAAAGGAGGGAGTTCGCCCCAATTAATTTGCTTTTTAAACCAATTAATCTCTTTGAGTGTTGGATTACTTGGTAGTTGCGCTTTATTATGCGTGCCAGGCATTAACTTATCCTTACTGCGAGTTATGTTATAAGGATAAACTATTGCAGGTATTGTTTTAACAAAAAGTTACAACGGTTTGCGTATATAAGTATATTGACCGTAAATATGCGACTTATTATTCATTTACTATACGGATAAAGTAGTTATGGTAGAGCGCGATTTAAAAGAGTTTAAATGCCCTCAGCAATTTGTGCAGTTTAAACTTGCGCTACGAAGTGCGCAGTCATCAAAACAACGTATCACTTTTAGTCTTAATAAAGGTGAGAGTGCGAACGATATTAAACGTTTTTTGCAAAAAAATGCTTATAGTTACAATTTTGATAAACAACGTGGGTTGTTATTAGTGGAGCCATTACATGTTTGAATACGTAAAAACATGGTACGAAAGGAAGTTCTCGGATCCTCACTCGTCTACCTTATTATTTTTATTATTGGCCTCAGTAGCCTTACTTTACTTTTTTGGCTCGTTAATTGTCCCTGTGCTTGTGGCATTGGTTATTGCCTATTTACTTGATTGGCCGGTTGTTCATTTAGAGCGCGTTGGTTTAAAGCGTTTTAGTGCAACGATTATTGTAATGTTGATATTTATTAGCATTATGCTCACCCTTATTTTGGTTATTGGCCCAGTGCTTTGGAAGCAAACCAGTAACCTAGTCCAAGAAACCCCGCATATGTTAGAGCAGGGGAAGTCTTATTTAATCGCTTTACCAGAACAATACCCAAGTTTGATTAGTATTGAACAAGTACAAGCTATTGTTGCAACAGTAGAAGCTAAAATTATTGAGTTTGGTCAGGCTGTGTTGTCGTTTTCACTTACCTCTTTAAAAGATGTTGTAGCTTGGCTTATATATTTAGTACTTGTGCCGTTACTGGTATTTTTTATGCTTAAAGACAAGCTAGAGCTAACAGGAAGTATTGCTAAACTGATCCCTCAGCAACGACGCTTAATTTTGCAAGTGTGGCACGAAATGAATCAACAAATTATGAATTACATTCGCGGTAAAGTGTTTGAAATATTAATTGTTGGTGGTGTGTCTTTCATTGCATTTACTGTTTTAGATTTACGTTACGCCGCCTTACTTGGTGTGCTTGTTGGTTTGTCGGTATTAATTCCATTTATTGGTGCTGCACTGGTTACTATTCCGGTAGCGGCAGTTGCGCTGTTTCAGTTTGGATTAGAAACACAGTTTTGGACTATTTTAATTATTTACGGAATTATTCAGGCACTTGATGGCAACGTACTTGTGCCACTGTTGTTTTCTGAGGCAGTTGATTTAAATCCGGTGTTTATAATTGTCGCGGTATTATTTTTTGGTGGCTTGTGGGGGTTTTGGGGCGTATTTTTTGCCATCCCATTGGCTTCATTAGTAAAAGCGCTAATAACAGCTTGGTCGTCAACACATGAAGAGATAAGTAAAGAGCTCAGTGAATAATTAAGTAAACAAACTTTTAGTTTAAAAAAGAATAGTAAACGCACCTCTAGTGCTAATTGATTATTACTCATTACCTGTAAATTTATGTACTATTGGTAATAAGATATATTTTTTAGTAATAAGGTGCGTTTTTTAATGTCTGAGTTTTTATTGCACGATGAGCCAGTAAAACAAGTTTACCTTGATGCAAACGCAACGACCCCTGTGTTGCCTTGTATTGCTGATGTTGTTTCTCATACCATGCAAATATGTTTTGGTAATCCTTCTAGTCCTCATATAACAGGTATTCAAGCCAAGCATTTATTAGAACAAACGCGTCAAAAAGCCCACACGGTTATTGGCGCAAGTAATGGCGATATTTTATTTACCTCTGGCGCAACAGAAGGCATTCAAACTGCGGTAGTTTCTACGCTAATTGATGCTAAAAAACACCCGATTAAAAACCCTGTATTGTTATATGGCGCAACTGAGCATAAAGCGGTACCAAATACACTTAAGCACTGGAATAGCGTACTTGACGTTAATGCTGAAGTGCTTGCCATTCCGGTTGATAGTAACGGTATTTTAGATTTAGATTTTATCGCTAAACATATAGATAACGCATTAATGATTTGCACCATGGCCGTTAATAACGAAACCGGTGTGTATCAAGATTTACCCGCTATTGAGCAGGTAATTCGTAGCCGTAATAAAAATGTATCGTGGATGGTGGATTGCGTGCAAGCGCTCGGTAAACAAGCACTCGCGCTTAGTGATACAACAATAGATTACGCACCTTTTTCGGGGCATAAGCTTTATGCACCTAAAGGTATCGGCTTTTTATATATTCGTAGTGGCAGTGCGTATACTCCTTTTATTGCGGGTGGCGGTCAAGAAAGTGGAATGCGTTCAGGCACCGAAAATCTACCCGGTATTGCAGGGTTAAATAAGCTATTTAGTATGTTGCTTGATAAATCAGACGAAACATTTAAATCAGTTAGTGTACTTAACTCTTATCGAAGCCAGTTACAAAACGCGATAAAAGACACCTTTGGCGATATTACATTCAACCATGATTTTGCTTATAGCGTACCTACCACACTTAACTTTGCTGTTAACGATTTAACGAGCAAAGAGGTGATTGATTTATTTGATGCTGCGGGCATTCGCGTAAGTGGAGGCTCGGCTTGCAGTACAGGTGCATCAACAAGTTTTGTTTTAGATGCAATGGGGGCAAGTAAGTGGCAAAGCGAAAACGCGATTAGGCTATCGTTTGGACCGGCTGCAACACAACATGATATTGATGATGCTTGTGTGCGTATTCGCGCTCTAAAAGCAATATTACAGGCAAACTGTTTAATCGTGTCAGACAGTACCACACCACAACAAGAAGTATGCGCACTGGGCCTTACTCAATTTAGACATCAAGGTGCATGTAGTTGGCTTTATGTGAGCGATGATAAACACGCAGTTATAATTGATCCGATTATTGAGCTTATTCCGCGTTTTGAAAAAATAGCCAATACACAAAACTTAACTATATCAGCGGTGCTTAATACACACCTGCATCAAGAGCGAGAGTCAGCGACTAATTTACTAACCAGCGTTCTTGCCTCAAGAGTTGTCAAAGGTGAGGTTGATTCGCTAGGTTGGCCGCTAAATACAGCAAGTATTAATTTGGCAAATGAAGCACTTGAAAAAGTAGCTACACCTGGGCACAGCAAAGATAGCGTAAGTTATTTATTAAAAAACAGTAATGGCGAAACGCGTTATTGTTTTTGTGGTGATTTAATATTGCCTGCTGGGCTTGGCAATACATCGCTCATAGGTGGCGACGCAAAAGCAATGGCTCGATCTGTTTTAGCAATGAGCAAGCAGCTTAAAAGCACCAGCATTATTTGCTCAGGGCACGACTACCAACAATGTTTTGCCATGAACTGGGCTGTACAGCAAAACCAAACGCCACTACTTGATGCGTTAGTGAGCGGCAGTATTTCAGTTGATGAATTTGCAATACAAAAACAGCAGTACGACGCTTCAAAGCAAATAAATAACACGCAATTGTGTGGTTATGTAAATGCATTACCTGAGGTTGATACACAGCAATTAAATTTTGATGACGCTAAAGTGATGTTAAACACCAGCGATACATATTTAATAGATACCCGCGAACCGTATGAACATGGAGCAAATAATGTTGCTCAGTTATTTAATACGCTAGATGAAAAAACATTAAATATACCACTTAGCAGAATGGCAAATGCGGTATTTGAAGGCCAATTAAACAAAAATAACAAGTACATTTTATTATGCCGTGGTGGTAACCGCTCAAAAATTGCTGCAACTAATTTAATGCAACTAGGATACAAAACTGTTTATAACCTAAGTGGTGGGTTGGCGCTTAGCAATTAAACAAAGATTGTAATTTATACAAAATCGGCTTTAGAGCCGATTTTTTGTTTTTAAGGTTTATTGCACGCAATGTAAACATGCACAGTAATTAGTTAATGAGTATAAAAAGTAATTAGTAGTACTTATGAAAATTCATGAATATTTCATTTTGATTGATTAAGCTATGCCGTTGCCTTTAAAATTGAGGGTAAATTAATTTATAAAATTTTTATGATACCGGTGTCAAAAGCTAAAAATTGCGTTATCATCGGCATCTAAAATTATAAAAACAGCACTTTTTTTGCATTTTTAGTTATACTATCGACGCTTTATTTTAGTATAAATAAGCAGTGTTAAGAGTTTTGCTTTTATAAAAAGCATTTTTAAATCAATTGATTGAAAAAATTAGAGGGTACTTACATGTCTAACCGAACGCAACTAGCAAGTTGGCAAGCACTGGAACAAAGTGCAGCTAAGATGAAACAAACACATCTAAAAACGTTATTTGCACAAGATGACACGCGCTTTTCTAAGTTTTCGACTCAAGTACCTGGCGTATTATTCGACTACTCTAAGCAACTTATTGATAACGATGTTTTTGCTAACTTAATGTCGCTTGCTAAAGAATGCGATATTGCATCGTGGCGTGATAAAATGTTTAGCGGTGAAAAAATAAATATCACCGAGGATCGCTCAGTACTGCATACGGCCCTTCGTAATCGCGCTCACACTCCATTAATTGTTGATGGCGAAAACGTAACACAAGCTGTAGACAACGAATTAGCTAAAATTAAAGTGTTTGTTGAAAAAGTGCGTAGTGGTAAATGGTTAGGTTATACCGGTAAAGCGGTAAAAGATGTTGTAAGTATTGGTGTAGGTGGTTCTAACCTTGGCCCGCAAATGGCAACCGAGGCATTAAAAGCACTTGCTGATGATACGTTAAATGTTCATTACGTATCTAATGCTGACGGTGTGCAGATTTCATCTATATTGAAAGCCATTGACCCTGAAACAACATTATTTGTTATTTCGTCAAAAACATTTACGACGTCAGAAACCATGACAAATGCTAAAACAGCGGTTGATTGGTTTTTACAAACAACAAAAGATGAAAGTACAATTGCAAAGCACTTTGTTGCAGTAAGTACAAATTTAGAAAAAACGGCAGCCTTTGGTATCAGCGACGAAAACGTATTCACTATGTGGGATTGGGTTGGCGGTCGCTTTTCACTTTGGAGTGCGATAGGCTTACCAATTGCTTTATATTTAGGATACGACGCCTTTGAAGCAATTTTAGAAGGCGCGTTTGAAGTAGATGAGCACTTTAAATCTGCGCCGTTTGAGCAAAATATACCATTAATTATGGCGTTGCTTAGTGTATGGAATACGAGCTTTCTGGGCTACACAGCGCAAGCTATATTACCGTACGACCAAGCACTGCACATGTTGCCTGCGTATTTACAGCAAGGCGAAATGGAAAGTAACGGTAAACACGTTAACTTTGCAGGCGAAACGGTACCTTATACTACAGTTCCAATTATTTGGGGCATGACGGGTATTAATGGTCAGCATGCATTTTATCAGTGTTTACACCAAGGTAATGTGATTGTACCTGCAGATTTTATTGCATCAGTTAAACCACAAGTGAATGTTGATAAGCATCACGATATTTTATTATCTAACTTCTTTGCACAAACAGAAGCGATGATGAGCGGTGTAGATGCAGGGCAAGTTACTGCTGATTTAACCGCTAAGGGTAAATCGCAAGCAGAGATTGATGAGTTGTTAAATCATAAAATTCATCAAGGCAATCGTCCTACAACGTCTATGCTATTAGATACAGTAGATGCTAAAACAGTGGGTCGTTTAATTGCACTGTATGAGCATAAGATATTTTGCCAAGGCATTATTTTAGAAATATGTTCGTTTGATCAATGGGGTGTAGAGCTAGGTAAAGGTTTAGCATCTAAAATTGAGAGTGAACTCACTGATGAAAGCGTGAAACACGCTCATGATAGTTCTACAAACGGCTTAATGGCGTACTACAAACAAAACCGTACGCAGTAAAAAATTCGCTTACGCAAGTAAGTAAACCGAGTACCTTTGAACGGGTAGCGCTGGAGTGCTTAGGGTCTGTATTTTTGTGAGAGGAGATACAGGGCCCCTAAGGCTCATTTAATAAGCGCAATGATAAAAATAATAATAAATCATCGATATAGAACAATTCAGCAGGCTTTTATTTAAATACAGCTATAAAAGCCATCTAATCTAGCAATAAATAGGCATATCCGCGCATTTATAAAATGTACTGGGTATCACAACGTAGAGAGTAACTATGCTTAATCCTTTTGATATTATAATTTTTGGGGGCGGTGGTGATCTTGCGTTACGCAAATTGCTACCTGCAATGTACAGAGCATATCAAGAAGGTAACTTACCTGAAGGCTCACGTATCCTACCAACAGTTCGCGAAGAATCTAAACGTGCTGAATACGTAGAAACAGCGCATAAAGCATTACAAGAATTTTTAAGCAAAGGTGAGTTTAACGCTAAAGATTGGAAAGCGTTTTCTACTTTTTTAGTGCCAGTAGTAAGTAATGTTACAGAAGCAGACGACAACTGGGATGTGTTAAAAGGCATTTTAGATGAGCACGAAAGCACTAAGTCTCGCGTATTTTATTTATCGCTTCCGCCTGCTGTTTACGGCACATGTTGTGAAATATTATCGACTAAAGGTTTAATTACACCTACATCGCGCGTTGTTGTTGAAAAGCCAATTGGTTATTGCGGTGATTCTGCAGAAGCAATTAACGGAAAAATTGCAGAATTTTTTAATGAAGAGCAAATTTTCCGTATTGACCATTACTTAGGTAAAGAAACAGTACAAAACTTAATGGCGCTGCGTTTTTCAAACTCATTGTTTGAAAATATGTGGGATGCTAAATCTATTGATAACATCCAAATTAGCTTATCAGAAACGGTTGGCCTTGAAAGCCGCGCTGGTTTCTACGATAAAGCCGGTGCACTTCGTGACATGGTTCAAAACCACTTATTACAACTACTTTGTTTAGTTGCAATGGAGTCGCCTAATAAGCTTAACGCTAATAGCATTCGTAACGAAAAATTAAAAGTATTAGAAGCACTTCGTCCACTAGTAGATGGTGATGTTGATGAAAATATTGTTCGTGGACAATACGTACCTGGTGACTTAAACGGTAAAATTGTACCGGGTTACTTAGAAGAGCTAAATGAAGGTTCTAGTAAAACAGAAACGTTTGTAGCTATTCGTGCGCACATTGATAACTGGCGTTGGGCAGGTGTTCCATTTTACCTTCGTACGGGTAAACGTATGGCTAAGCGCTGTGCAGAAATTGTGGTTGAATACAAAAAAGTATCTCACAATATTTACGAAGATAACGTGGGCAATATCGAGCCGAATCGCCTTGTTATTCGTTTGCAGCCAGAGGAAACAATTCAACTAACGCTTATGTCTAAGCGCCTTGATAATCTTCAAATGCAACTTGAGCCAGTAACAATGAATATTGAGCTTTCACAAGCTTACAGCAATGGTTTCCATTCAGATGCGTACAAGCGTTTAATGCTTGATGCTGCTGCAAATAACCCATCGTTATTTATTCACCGTGATGAAGTGCGCCAAGCGTGGAAGTGGATTGATCCAATTATTGATAGATGGCAAGGCAAAGGCAAACCTGCGCTTTACCGTTCTGGTAGTTGGGGTCCTGAAGATGCTGATGAATTATTAGCAGAAAACAACCACGTATGGTTTAACACAGGCGATAAGGTATAAGCATGGCAACATTAGTTGAAAAGTTTTTTGACGATAAAGACGCGTTAACAACTGAGCTTTCTGCAACGCTTGAGCAATCACTACGTGATGGTATTAAAAATGATGGCCGTGCTGTATTGATGGTATCTGGCGGTTCGTCGCCAGCACCTGCGTACAAGCATTTATCAACGCTTGACTTAGATTGGCAAAATGTTGATGTTGCCATGGTTGATGAGCGCTGGGTAGACCCAAGCCACGAAAAAAGTAATGAAGCCTTTATTAAAAGTACGTTATTACAAAACTATGGTAGTGCTGCTAACTTTATCACTATGAAGAACACTGCTGCAACGGCCCAACAGGGCGCACAAGAGTGTGAATCTGCCTATAGCGAACTAAAAAAACCATATGACGTGACTATTTTAGGTATGGGTCCAGATGGCCACACAGCGTCGTTATTCCCAAATGCAGACGGTTTAGAGCATGGTTTAACAACCACCCAATCAGTGTGTGCTATTAATGCAATACAAAGCGACGTTACAGGTAGTATTACTGAGCGAATGACGCTTACGTTAAATGCCATTGCGCAATCTAAAGTAGTTAAGCTTTTAATTAGCGGTGAAGAGAAACTCGCTGTTTATAAGCAAGCAAAAGCGGGAGGCGATGTTAATGACATGCCACTACGCGCGGTACTTAACCACCCAAGTATAAATATTGAAGTATATTGGGCACCTTAATTTAGATGCTAATTTAACTTTTAAAGGCCGCTTATATAAGTGGCCTTTTTTATTTGCTCAAATTTAAGCCTAAACACAACAAAAAAATAGACCTGTACTGTTAACCAATGTTAACGAATAATCGGTGTTTGTATTAAAAATAACCATGAAGTGTGTTGTTTTTGCACAAAATTTATGAGTTTTAGCTGTATGTTTTTTAGCAACGTTCAGATTTAGTTAAATTTTATTTTTTCATGGTTGTTGTCATAAAAGTTTCCCTTCCTTTTTTAGCTCAAAAGCATTAGCCTAAAGGCATTAACAATGAAACATATAAATTAAAATAAACGGAGCAGTAACATGGCGGAGCAACAAGTACAGCCTTTACACAACGAAAAACATGCCAACACTAAAATTCAAAACGGCATCAATGTAGAATTCATGAAAACTCAACACTTAGTGCCAGTAGTTGCACATGAGTTTGCACGTGTAGCAAACGAGTTTCCAATGTCATTCGTTAAAAACAACGAAAGCGGCACTTTTCAAGCTGTTGCTATGTTTGGCTTAGAGCCAGGCGAAAACCTTTTTGTAGAAGATGGTAAATGGACTGCAGCATTTGCACCTATGGCATCTACTCGTTACCCACTGGGCTTAGTTAAACACCCAGATCAAGATCAATACGGTATCGTAATTGACGAAGCAAGTGCGCTTGTTGGTGAAGACGAAGGTAACGCATTATTTGAAAACGGCGAAGAAACAGATTACCTAAAACGTCGTAAAGAAGCGCTTGTATCGTTTATTGAGTTTTCTCAAGTAACTGAAGCGTTCACTAAATTTCTTGCTGATAAAGAGCTACTAATTGCGCAAACGCTAACAGTAGACATTAAAGGCGAGAAAAAAGACATCAACGGTATTTACCTTATCGATGAGAAAAAGCTAAACGAATTAAGCGATGCTGATTTCTTAGAGCTTCGTAAACGTGGTTACTTAGCACCAATTTATTCTTTCTTAACGTCTACTCATCAAGTAGCACGTTTAGCGCGTTTAAAAGCAAAACAAGCTTAATTACAAACACGTTAAATTTAAAAAGCGCCTTAAGGCGCTTTTTTTATGCCATTAAACTCACTTTAGTTGAAATTAAGCTCTCAACCATTCACATTAGTTTATAACTTCCCCATAAAAGAACTTATTATGAAAACACCATTATTAGCAATTTTTGCGAGCAGCCTTTTTGCTTTAAGTAATAGCGTATTAGCAGCAGAGACTCCATTTGCCATTGCGATTCATGGTGGGGCAGGGACCATCGAAAAAGCACGGTTTACACCCACTCAAGAAAAGCAGTACCGCGCTAAATTAAGTGAAGCAGTAGAGACAGGCTATAAAGTATTGTACCAAGGCGGTGAAAGTTTAGATGCGGTGATAGCGGCCATTACAGTATTAGAGCAATCGCCTTATTTTAATGCAGGACGCGGAGCGGTATACACTTACGATGGCGGGCATGAACTTGATGCATCTATAATGGATGGTCGAAACCGTGAAGCCGGCGCTGTTGCAGGTGTAAAACATATTGAGAGCCCGATTAAATTAGCACGTTTGGTAATGGATAACTCCGTGCATGTAATGCTTAGCGGCCAAGGCGCTGAGGAGTTTGCTAAAGAGCAGGGCGTTGAGCTTATTGAAAATAACTTATTTGATACTGAGCCTCGTTACAAAGCACTTTTAAAAGCAAAGCAAAAATTAGATAAAGCCAAAGCAACCAGCAAAGAGTACCAAGCCGCGCACAAAGCATTACCTAATAACTATAAAATGGGCACGGTTGGTGCCGTGGCACTTGATAAAAGCGGTAATTTAGCAGCTGGTACATCAACAGGCGGTATGACCGCAAAACGTTATGGCCGTGTGGGTGATGCGCCAGTAATTGGGGCAGGAACATTTGCTGAAAACGAATCGTGTGCAGTATCGGCAACTGGGCATGGTGAATATTTTATTCGCTATAACGTAGCGAGCGATATATGTGCGCGTGTTAAATATCAAGATAAAACCATAGCTGAAGCTGGAGATGAAGTTATAAACGGTGTGCTTAAGCCTATAGGTGGGACTGGCGGCGTTATTATTATTGATGCTAAGGGGAATATTAGCTTGCCGTTTAATACCTCGGGCATGTATCGCGCGAGTAAATCGAACACACAAGCGACTTATGTGGGGATTTTTAACGACGAATAACCCATAAGTACATATATCTGGGCAGTTATGCGCTTTGTAGGATTAACCCTGAGCATTTAGTTTGATACAATTAATGCTCTATTATTAAAATTTTATAAGGTATGCGGGTGGTTAACCTAGGTCAGTTGTTTGGCGAGCTAAAAACGTGCTTAAAAAAAGATCAATTTATTTTTAAAAAACGCTTACATGGTGTAAAAAAAATAACCGATGAAAACAAGCATGCCAACGCGCTTGAAAAAATAGCGGCTGATATAACCCGTAGCCAAGAACTGCGAGCTAAGCGCTTAGCGGGTCTTCCTAAAGTGACTTACCCTGAGCAATTGCCAGTAAGTCAAAAAAAGGAAACAATTAAAGACGCCATTGCAAATAACCAAGTGGTTATTATTGCCGGTGAAACAGGCTCTGGTAAAACAACGCAAATTCCTAAAATGTGTTTAGAGCTTGGCCGCGGTGTTGATGGCTTAATTGGCCACACGCAACCACGACGATTAGCTGCGCGAACCGTGGCTAACCGTATTGCTGAAGAAATGAAATGTGAACTTGGTCAGCAAGTCGGTTTTAAAATTCGTTTTAGCGATCAGGTTTCTAATAATACCTACGTTAAACTAATGACTGACGGTATTTTACTGGCAGAAATTCAGCAAGACCGATTTTTAAATCAATACGACACCATAATTATAGATGAAGCGCATGAGCGTAGTTTAAACATCGACTTTATTTTGGGTTATTTAAAAAACCTACTTCCAAAACGCCCTGATTTAAAAATAATTATTACCTCTGCGACCATCGATCCTGAGCGCTTTTCAAAGCATTTTGATGATGCGCCCATTATAGAAGTATCGGGTCGTACTTTCCCTGTGGACGTGCGCTACAACCCAACGACTGATATTAATAAAGATGATATGGAAGCCGAGGGCGATCAGCTGCAAGGTATTTTTGATGCAGTTGATGAACTATGCGCCGAAGGCCCAGGCGACATACTAATATTTTTAAATGGTGAGCGTGAGATACGCGATACCGCTGATGCACTTAGCAAGCGTAATTTAAAACACACTGATGTATTACCACTTTACTCGCGCTTATCTAACGCAGAGCAAAACCGTATATTTGCACCGCACTCTCGTCGTCATATTATTTTATCGACTAACGTCGCCGAAACATCACTAACTGTGCCGGGTATTCGTTATGTAATAGACCCAGGTACTGCGCGTATAAGCCGCTACAGTTATCGTACAAAAGTTCAGCGCCNCTGCCAATAGAACCTATATCGCAAGCGAGTGCTAATCAGCGTATGGGTCGTTGTGGACGTGTTGAAGCGGGTATTTGTATACGCTTGTACTCTGAGGATGATTTTTTATCGCGCCCAGAGTTTACCGACCCTGAAATACTGCGTACTAACCTTGCATCTGTTATTTTACAAATGTTGGCGTTAGGGCTTGGTGATATGGCGAAATTTCCGTTTGTGCAAGCACCAGATAGCCGTAATATAAGTGATGGTTTATCGTTATTAGAAGAACTACAAGCCGTAAAGCCAGACAAACGTGATAGTAAAACGAGTTTAACTCAATCGGGTAGAGAGCTAAGTCGATTACCGGTTGATCCTCGTTTAGCTAAAATGGTGCTCACAGCTCACAAACTTGGCGCATTGCGTGAAGTGATTGTTATTGTGGCGGCG
>NZ_AUTN01000066.1:0-83704 GCF_000497955.1 Pseudoalteromonas sp. TAE56 | reverse complement strand
AAGCCGATTTAGCCATTGTTGTAGGCGGTGACGGTAACATGCTTGGCGCAGCACGCGTGCTTGCACGCTTTAACATTGCTGTAATTGGTGTAAATAGAGGTAACCTAGGCTTTTTAACTGATTTAAACCCTGAAGGGTTTGAAGCAAGCTTAGAGCAAGTACTCAGTGGTGAGTACCTTGAAGAAAAACGCTTTTTATTAGAAGTAGAAGTATATCGACATAATGAATTAAAAAGCGCAAACTCAGCTGTTAACGAAGCAGTACTTCATGCTGATAAAGTGGCGCACATGATTGAATTTGAAGCTTTTATAAATAATGACTTTGTGTTTTCTCAGCGCTCTGACGGTTTAATAGTATCAACCCCAACAGGCTCTACAGCTTATTCACTTTCAGGTGGCGGTCCAATATTAACGCCCGAGCTAAATGCGATATCGTTAGTACCTATGTTTCCTCATACCTTATCTAGCAGACCTTTAGTGGTAGATGCCGATAACGAGGTTCGTTTAAAGCTAAGCCTAGAAAATACCGATAGCCTTCAGGTAAGTTGCGACAGCCATGTAGTTCTTGCCGTATTACCCGGTGATGAAGTAGTAATTAAAAAAGCCGATAAACAGTTGCGCTTAATTCATCCAAAAAATTACTCTTACTACAACGTTTTACGTACAAAACTAAATTGGGGTAGTCGTTTATACTAATTTTATTGCCAAATTTAGTACTATAAAGCAAAATGGCGGCTTAAAATAATAATCAAATAATTTAGGAACAAGTAGCAATGACTTATGTAGTATTCTTTGCTTTACTGCTATTAATTACACTTTTATACAGTTACCTCAAAATTGAGAGTAATCGCAAAAAAGCAATCGAAGCTAGAAAAAAACTATTTAATGAACGTGTTTTGCATGTAAATACGCGCCTTAAAGCAAAGCTTAATGATCTACTTGATGCTAAAATAATTCGCCCAAAATACGTTCCTCGCATTCAAGCTATTGTAAATAATTTTTTTGTTGTGCAATCGCATACAGACGAAAATTTACAGCAACTTGAAGATACCGCTGACCTACTAATTAATACGTTGTCCAACGAGTTAATTAAAACTAATCAGACAAATATAATTCAACCATTGATTGATAATATACAGTACTTTGTATCTGAATTACCTCAGCAAGGAATTTTATACAATAAGAGTTTTTATATAAATGTACTACCTCCCCTCATATCTCTAATTAAAACTGAAGACACTGTACAACTTACTGATATTGTTGATGATAAAATTGATACCTCCTCCCAGACTACCGACACACAGTTTACTCAAGATGTAAGTGTTGCGTAAATAATACAAAATTAATTTGCAAAAAACCAAAACACTGTATAAATTAACAGTTAATTGACTGGATGGATAAACAGTATGTTAATTGGTTTAGAAGTTAAAAATTTCGCAATCGTGAGTAATTTAAGCACCGAGTGGCGCAGCGGTATGACCGCGATCACAGGTGAGACAGGTGCTGGTAAATCTATTGCTATAGATGCCCTATCCCTGTGCTTAGGTGAACGCGCTGAAGCATCAGCAGTGCGCCCAAGTTCTGATAAAGCAGAAGTATGTGCACAATTTGACTTAACAGATCTACCGCTTGCTCAAGCATTTTTAGAGCAACATATGCTAAGCACTTCAGACAATGAGTGCTTGTTGCGTCGTGTTGTTTGCAAAAACGGCCGTAGTAAAAGCTATATTAATGGTAGTTCAGTTACCGCGTCACAATTAAAAGAACTTGGACAATATTTAATATCTATTCATGGACAACATGCCCACCAATATTTATTAAAAGCTGAGCATCAGTTACAGCTTTTAGATGCCTATGCAGGGCATCACCACTTAGTTAACTCGGTAAATAAAAACTATAAACAGTTTGCTAACTTACAAAAAGAATTTAAACACTTAGAGCAACAGCAGCAGCAGCAAGCTGCGCAAAAACAATTATTAGAATATCAAGTTGCTGAACTTGATGAATTTGCATTGCAAGAGAATGAGTTTGATTTAATTGAAGCTGAGCATTATAAGCTTAGTAATAGTCAAACGATATTAGAATCGTGCCAACGCGAATTACAACAGTTATACGAAAGTGATGAGCAAAATGCCTGTTCATTACTCCAGCATAGTGCTCAACAATTTACTGAGCTGGCTCAATATGACGAAAGTTTAGCAAGCGTAGCTGCTATGCTTAGTGAAGCCGCAGTACAAGTTGAAGAAGCAAGCCGTGAAGTGCGTAATTACACTGAGCAAGCAGATTTAGACCCTGCCCGCTTAGTTGAAGTAGAGAATAGACTAAGTGGTGCGATGGATTTAGCGCGTAAGCATCATATAAAACCCCAGCAGTTAGTTGAGTTTCATCAATCAATTGCTCAAGAGCTTGAGTCAATAAGTAATAATAGTAATCGCCTAGAGCAACTTGAGTCAGAAATAGAAAGCGCATTACTTAGTTATAAGCAAACTGCTGATGAATTAAGTAAAAGCCGCTGTGAGTATGCTAATACACTGAATATATTAATAAGTGAAAGCATGGCTAATTTATCTATGGAAAACGGTGTTTTTGAAATAGCCTTAACTCAAGAGAGTAATCGTACACCAAACAGCTTAGGCTTTGATAATGTTTCTTTTTTAGTATCAACTAATCCGGGGCAACCACTTCAACCATTAGCTAAAGTAGCATCAGGTGGTGAGCTTTCTCGTATAAGCCTTGCTATACAAGTTATTATTGCCCAAAAAGTAACAACTCCAACACTTATTTTTGATGAAGTTGATGTAGGTATTTCTGGCCCAACGGCATCTGCTGTAGGTAAGTTATTACGCCAGTTAGGAAAGTCGACCCAAGTAATTTGTGTGACTCATTTACCGCAAGTTGCCAGTAGTGCACATCAGCAATTTTTTGTAGCTAAAGAAATAGCACAAGGGGAGACATTTACTCATATGCTGCCTTTAAATAAAGATGGCCGCATTAATGAAATAGCCCGTTTACTAGGCGGTGACAATATAAGTAAAACAGCTAAAGCAAATGCTAAAGAACTAATAATGGCTCACGCCTAATGTGTTAGTAAATAACGTCGTCAAGGATTAAATAATGCACAGTACTTTAGTTGATTTTTGTATAATTTTAAGTTGGTTGTTATTAGTACTAAGCACCTGTTTAATTATATTTAGTAAATATAAACATACTTATTTTAAACAACGCTTATTTCGTTTTTTAAATAGCTTTTTAGTTTTTCACCTAGCTGTTGTGGCCTATTACCTTGCAAGCGAAAAAGGAAATGAATTAAGTGGTTTAGGTATTAGTTATTGGGCTTTAATCACGGTACAAGTTGCGTGTAATATATTTTGCTATATGAGCGTAAGACGCAGAAAAGCTAAAATAAGGCCATCTCTAGATTCGTTCTCGATGGATTAAAATAAACATTTAAAAAGAGCAGGTTCTGTTTTTACCTTGCTCTTTTGCTTTATAAAGTAGTTCATCAGCTCGCTTAATATCAAGGTCAATTGAGAGCTCAGCTTTTGCTGAGGTGATACCGATGCTTAGTGTGATATTTACACTATCTGAGAATAGGCTCACAGCTGAAGCTTTAAGGAAGTTATGGATTTTTTCTGCAGCTTGTTCCCCTTCTACAACACTTGCATTTGGAATGACAATTAAAAACTCTTCACCACCCCAACGTGAAGCAATCGCATTGTGCGGAATACTTTTCTCAAACGCTTTGGCTAGATGAATAAGAGCTTCATCGCCAAAATCATGGCCAAATTGATCATTAATTTTTTTAAAATTATCTACATCAGCTAATAATATTACAAACGGAATATTATTGTTTTTAAGCTCATTTTTAAAAACTATAAGCTTATTCATAGTGAAACGGCGGTTTGGCAGATTAGTGAGTGGATCTATAGTTGCTAAAAATTCATTTTTTTGGCTTAAAGCAATTAATTTACTGCTGTATTTCTCTCTCGATAATTCGTAATAACCACTCAGCGATGCAACAATTATAAAAGCGAGTATGATTCTGACTGGAAACTGCTCAGGATTGTAGTCATATATATTAAATGTATCAGCGCAATAGAAACCGAGAACAATCGCCGATAAAAATAAAACAATATCATAAGTACCTCGCTTAAGCCCACGTATTGAATAAGTAACAGGAGATACTATAAATATCCATATTGGTCCTGTTCCTTGTGCTCCACCAGTGAGGACTAGGTAAAACATCAGTGCATAAAGGTTGTATAAAATTATGGTTGCAGATTTCTCTACACCTCTACCTATATTGAATGCCAATAAATAAACAAACGAAGAAGCTACTAAAGTAAATGCTAATAAATAGCTATTATTGATAAACGCTAAGCTAGCCATAGAAAAGGTTGCTATAAAGCCTATCGAAGAAAAGAATCGGACAATGAGCTTCCTTTCTGAATTGTTTGAATATTCGTACATAATTTATATTTATTTTATCATTATAGTAAGAGCCAACCTTATTATATAAAGTAAGCAAACCGTAAACAGCCTTTAATAATGAACTGACTTTATATTTAAATCAACTATTAAGGTTAGTAATTAGCACTGACAATTGTGCCTATATATTTAGCCTTTTGCACTTATCCCAGATAAATACATTTTTATGAAATCAAATTACTTAGCCCTAATACCATTTTCTAAAATCATTTAAGTTTGCCCTTTTATTTCTTTAATAATTGAACTGACTGGGTGTAGAGCAATAACATAAACCTGCTCAGCTAAAGGTGGTAATAACGGTTCTATGAATTGTGTGTGGACCTAGTACACAACACATTAATTAATCTCAGAAATTGAGCTTAATGCTAACTGCGTTAACGCTTGTGAAATACGACTGCATGAATGCAGAGTACTGTAAGAGGATTTAACGAGAACAGCTAAATAGCGAAACTTTAGCCTTATTATCGACACGATTCTGTTATCTCAAGATAGACCACTTAATTAACCGAACTAGTATTAGAATATAAAGAATAAAGGAGTGTCGGAAACGTTTGTATGTATGAAACTAGCCCATAAAGCTGGTTAGTAGATGCCAAAGCAAACGCATTAGGCTTAGAAAGAACAACCACTAATGACAAAGCAACTTTTTCTGGTAGTTACTATATGAAGTTACTGTATGAAGTTAGTAACTGGAGATATAGCTAAAGAAAATCATACAAAAGGCGGTGTGAATATAGCCCCGTTTGCCACAAATTACGTGATATTACATTCGAATAGAACAAATAAAAAAGCAAGCCTCTTGGCTTGCTTTAAATATCATTTAATCAATATGAGCAATTAAACTTTTAAGTAATCCATAATACCTTCTGCAGCGTTACGTCCTTCAAAAATAGCAGTTACCACTAAATCTGAACCACGTACAATGTCGCCACCAGCAAATATTTTAGGGTTAGTAGTTTGATGTGTAAACTCACCTTGTTCTGGTGCATTGATGCCACCCCAGTGGTTTATTTCTACATCGTATTTTTCTAACCAATCCATTTTGTGAGGTTGGAAACCAAACGCCATAATAACTTGGTCTGCTTCAATAACATGCTCAGAACCAGGTACTTCTTCGGCGCGGCTTCTACCTTTTGCGTCAGGTTCGCCTAATTTAGTTTTAACCATTTTAACGCCGGTCACTTTACCTTTATCGTTCAATACAATGCCTTTAGGCTGAACGTTATACGTAAATATAACGCCTTCTTCTTTCGCGTTTTTAACTTCACGTTTAGAGCCTGGCATATTTTCTTTATCACGACGATAAGCACACGTTACTTTTGCCGCATTTTGTCGAATAGACGTACGTACACAGTCCATCGCTGTATCACCACCGCCAAGTACAACTACTTTTTGATTAGCCATATCAATACACGGTTGTTTTGTCTCGTCGTAACCCATTACACGGTTCGTATTACCAATCAAAAACGGCAATGCATCGTGAACACCTGGTGCATCTTCGTTTTCAAGGCCCGCACGCATACTCTGATACGTACCAACCCCTAAAAATACAGCGTCGTAATCAGCTAAAATTTGATCAAGTGTAATATCAACACCTACTTCAACATTTAACTTAAACTCAACGCCCATCTCAGTAAATATTTCACGGCGCTTTTGCATTACTGATTTTTCAAGTTTAAAAGAAGGAATACCAAATGTGAGTAGTCCGCCAATTTCTGGGTGACGATCGAACACCACTGGTTTAACACCATTTCGCACTAAAATATCAGCACACCCTAAACCTGCAGGGCCCGCACCAATAATAGCTACTTTTTTGTCGGTCCATGTTACATAAGACATATCAGGCTTCCAGCCCATTTTAAATGCCTCATCAGTAATATACTTTTCAATATTACCAATTGTAACTGCACCAAACTCTTCGTCGAGCGTACACGAGCCTTCACACAAGCGGTCTTGTGGGCAAACACGCCCACAAACCTCTGGTAAGCTATTTGTACGATGAGAAAGCTCAGCCGCCTCGATAATACGGCCTGTGCGTATTAACTTTAACCATTGTGGAATGTAGTTATGTACTGGACATTTCCACTCACAGTATGGGTTACCACAATCTAAACAACGGTCAGCTTGTGAGTTAACCTGATTCTCTGAAAAGGGTTCGTAAATTTCTACGAAAGATTTTTTACGTGACGAGATTGGTTTTTTGCGTGGGTCTACACGCTGCACGTCTATAAATTGATATACATTTTCGCTCATACTGCCCCCTTATTGCGCCTGAACACGTAGTTCGGCACTACTGCGAGCGCGATGCCCGAGTAAACTTTTTACGTCGCTTGATATCGGTTTAACTAATTTAAACATAGGTAAGTACAATTCAAAGTTAGCTAAAATACTTTCTGCACGGCATGAGCCTGTAAGCTCTAAATGCTCGGCAATTAAGCCTCGTAAATGCTCTTGATGCGATGTTAATTCATCCAGTGTTACTATTTCTACAAGCTCTGGATTAATGCGTTTTTCAAAATCATTTCGTTCATCTAAAATATAAGCAAAACCACCTGTCATACCCGCACCAAAGTTAACACCTACATTGCCCAGTACACATACAACGCCGCCCGTCATGTATTCACAACCGTTGTCACCTACGCCTTCTACAACCGCTTGCACACCTGAGTTACGCACTGCAAAACGCTCGCCAGCACAACCTGCAGCAAATAGTTTGCCACCCGTTGCGCCGTATAAACATGTATTGCCTGCAATTGTTGCTTTATGACTTTCAAAAGACGAACCAAGTGGTGGACGAATTACTAGCTTACCACCCGCCATGCCTTTACCTACGTAATCATTGGCGTCACCAACCAGTGTCATTTCAAGACCCCCAGCATTCCACACGCCAAATGATTGACCCGCAGTACCATGTAGTTCAATTGCTACAGGGTCTGCCGCCATACCTTGATTACCATATTTATCAGCAATATAGCCAGAAAGCATTGCACCAACCGATCTGTCCGTATTACAAATACGACTTACTAGTGAAATACCGCTTGATGCATCAATTGCTTCTTGTGCCTTAGCAAGTAAGCTCTCATTGAGCTTTCCTAAATAATGCGAGCTATTAGGTACACTGCAATAAAGAGTCTCACCTGTTGGGTTATTTGGCTGAGCAATTACAGAAGATAAATCAATTTTCTTTTGCTTTGCTGTTTTACCTTCAATTTCTTCTAGTAAATCCAGGCGACCAATTAAGTCAGTTAAATTTGCAACACCTAAGCTTGCCATAATTTCACGCGCTTCTTGAGCTATGAACTTAAAGTAGTTCATCGCCATTTCTGGTAAGCCGTGGTAATGCTTTTGACGAAGTGTTTCGTCTTGTGTTGCAACACCGGTCGCACAGTTATTTAAGTGACAAATTCGTAAGTATTTACAACCAAGCGCAACCATTGGGCCGGTACCAAAGCCAAAGCTCTCGGCACCTAAAATAGCTGCTTTAATAATATCTAAACCTGTTTTTAAGCCACCATCTGTTTGTAAGCGAATACGATGACGAAGGCCATTTTCAACAAGTGCTTGCTGTGTTTCAGCAAGTCCAAGCTCCCATGGGCTACCCGCATATTTAACAGAAGTAAGTGGACTTGCGCCTGTACCGCCGTCGTAGCCAGAAATAGTAATTAAATCGGCATATGCTTTAGCAACACCTGTTGCAATAGTTCCTACGCCTGGTTCTGAAACCAGTTTTACAGAAATAAGTGCTTTAGGGTTAACTTGTTTTAAATCGAAAATCAGCTGTGCTAAATCTTCAATTGAATAAATATCGTGATGCGGTGGTGGCGAAATTAACGTAACACCCGGTACCGAATAACGAAGTTTTGCAATATAAGGGGTTACTTTTTCACCCGGTAATTGTCCACCTTCGCCTGGTTTTGCACCTTGTGCTACTTTAATTTGAATAACATCAGCACTGCGTAAGTAATGAGGCGTTACACCAAATCGACCTGAAGCGACTTGCTTAATACGCGAGTTTTTCTCTGTACCATAACGTAGTTTATCTTCGCCGCCTTCACCTGAGTTTGAACAACCCCCTAAGCGGTTCATTGCAATTGCAAGCGCCTCATGCGCTTCTGGTGATAACGCACCAATACTCATTGCTGCTGAGTCAAAACGCTTGTATAAGTTTTCTGCAGACTCTACTTCATCAATGCTTATACCTTGCTCAGGTAATTTAAGCGCTAACATATCGCGCAAAGTCGCTATTGGGCGATTATTAACTAAATCAGCGTACGCACTGTAGTCTTTATAATCACCTGAACGCACCGCTTTTTGCAGTGTTTGAATAACATCTGGATTATAAGCATGATACTCACCACCGTGAACGTACTTAAATAAACCACCGTGGCTTAATAATTTACGCTTACTTAAAGCAAGTTTGTGCAAACTTTGCTGATCGTCATCAAAGTCAGTAAAGCATGCACCTTGTATGCGACTTGCCACACCTTTAAAGCACATGTCAACAATGGCATCAGATAGACCAACTGCTTCAAACAACATTGAACAACGGTATGACGCAACCGTACTTATGCCCATTTTAGACATAATTTTGTACAAGCCTTTATTAATGGCTTTACGGTAAGCAAGAGTAACCTCGCAGTACGATTTATTAATAATTTTACTGTCGCTCATCGCAACAAGCGACTCATACGCTAGGTATGGATAAATTGCTGTAGCACCGAAACCTAATAACACAGCAAACTGGTGCGCATCACGCACACTACCTGTTTCAATAATAATATTTGATTCACAACGAAGGTTGTTATCAACAAGGCGCTTTTGTACAGCGCCTACAGCCATTGCCGCAGGGATTGGTAAATTCGTTTCATCAAAATTACGGTCAGTTAAAATAAGCATGATACAACCAGCGGCTGCTTTTTCTTGTGCTTGGTCACAAATACGCGTAACCGCGCTTTCTAAACCTTCTTCAACTGTGTAGGTAATGTCAATTTTACAGTAGCTGTAGTGCGCTTCATCAGCATTTAATAGCTGCTGCATATCTGCGTACATTAAAATTGGTGTATCGAACTGTAGGCGCTTAGCATGACCTGTAGTTTCGTTAAATACGTTTTGCTCACTACCAATACAGGTTGCAAGCGACATTACATGGTTTTCACGCAGTGGATCGATAGGTGGATTTGTTACCTGCGCAAATTTTTGGCGGAAGTAATCATAAAGCGAACGGTGTCCTTCACTAAGCACAGCAAATGGCGTGTCGTCACCCATAGAGCCTGTCGCTTCTTGACCATTTTCACCCATTACACGGATAACGCTATCAAGCTCTTCGTTGGTATAACCAAACATTTTTTGATATTTAGCTAACGTTTCGTCATCAAATGAGCGATTACCGGCGTCTTGCTCAGTCAGTTCTTCAAATGGAACTAAACGCTTAACGTTTTCTTCAAGCCATGATTTATAAGGGTGGCGAGATTTTAAATCTTGATCAATTTCATCAGAGTGCCAGATTTTGCCAAGTTTAGTATCAATGACTAATAATTCACCTGGACCAACACGGCCTTTTTCAACCACTTCATCGGCAGTGTAATCCCAAATACCTACTTCTGATGCAAGCGTAATAAAACCATCTTGTGTAATTACATAACGCGCAGGACGAAGCCCATTACGGTCAAGGTTACAAGCNCCGACATAACAATACCGGCGGGGCCATCCCATGGTTCCATATGCATAGAGTTAAAGTCGTAAAATGCACGTAAATCATCGTCCATTGCACGGTTTTTTTGCCATGCAGGTGGCACGAGCATACGCATAGCGCGGAATAAATCCATGCCACCAGCTAAAAACAGCTCAAGCATATTATCTAGGCTTGATGAATCAGAACCGGTTTCGTTTACAAACGGCGCTGCGCTTTGTAAATCAGGAATAAGCGGTGACGCAAACTTGTATGAACGTGCGCGTGCCCACTGGCGGTTACCTTCAATAGTATTAATTTCACCATTGTGTGCTAAATAGCGGAAAGGTTGAGCTAAAGGCCAACGCGGTTGTGTATTAGTAGAAAAACGCTGATGAAAAACACAAATCGCACTTGTCATACGAATATCAGCTAAATCTAGATAAAAATTAGGTAAATCTGCAGGCATCATTAAGCCTTTATAGATAGTTACCAAACCAGATAGACTTGCGATATAGAAAGCTTCGTCATCAACAATGCGCTTTTCAGCACGGCGGCGCGCTACGTACAAGCGACGCTCTAAATCTTTAGAGCGCCAACCTTCTGGCGCGCTAACAAAAATTTGTTCAAAACCCGGTAATTGCTGTACAGCAATAGGACCCAGCATTGATGGGTCGGTTGGTACTACACGCCAACCTAAAATATTTAGCGTTTCTTTTTCTAATTCTTCACTAAGTATTTTTTTTGCAGCTTGCGCTAAAACGGGATCTGAATTTAAAAATATCATACCCACTGCATAGTTTTTGCCTAAGTGCCAGTTGTGTTCACTAGCAATAGCACGGAAAAAGCTATCTGGCTTTTGTAATAATAAACCACAGCCATCACCTGTTTTACCATCAGCAGATATACCGCCACGGTGTTGCATGCGATCAAGCCCCGTAATAGCTGTACGAATAAGCCTATGGCTAGCTTGACCATTAACTTGAGCTATTAAGCCAAAGCCACAATTTTCTTTTTCTAACTTTGAGTCGTATAACATAGACCCCTCCCCTTGCTGCACTGTTAGCGTGGATGAACTACTCGACGATTTGCTAACAGACGGACAAAACTAGCCTCTATCTTAAATAGAGTCAATAGCACTTTGAATACATATTCACATTCTTGAATATTTCTCACTTCATAGCAAGATTTCTTTTTACCATTACTTTTAACATTTAGCGTTATTTTAACCACTATTTTTTCATGACACTGGTGTCAACTTTAACATATTGTAAAAAACACAAGGCTTCGTCGTGACAGCTTACGTAAACGTAAAGGCAGTAAAAAGTGAATAAGTATTCAGCAACGGAGGGGCTATTCAGTTAACATTTAGATAGTTTTGTGCTATTTCATTACTTTAATGACTTAACATCCCCGATTATTGCTGCTCATTAGTATAGTTATGAAAGTTCATGTCATTTTTTGTACGTTAATAGTGAATTTTTATTTAAACCAGTGTCCGATGCGGACACACAAACTGTCCGCGGACATGAATTTAAAGAACAAAAAAAAATAAAATCACTTAAATATCAATACCATAATTGTTGGCATATTAATCGTATAGCTTTATATATAATCGCTAATTGGAATTACTATGTTTACTCTAAGCTTATTTTTACTCTCTCCTATTGCCGCAATTTGCACAGCAGCTTTATTACTGCTGTGCGAAGAATACATAAAAGCAATGTAGGGAGAATTAAATGATTAAAGATACCAGCGCACAAGATGTACAGGTAAAGGCACCTATCAGCTATAAAAAATACGCAATAATCACTGCGATTGTTTTCATTGTGGTCTCTACAATTGCTTATATTTTTTTAACTAGCCATAGCGCTAAAAGCTCTATTAGCCGCTCAATAGTGCAAATTGCAAAAGTACATGTTAAAGCACTTATTCGGGACATTGCCGCCAGTGGTAAAATTGTTGCTGCCAATGCCCCTCAAATCTATAGCCCAGAACGTGGATTTATAGATTTAAAAGTAAAGGCCGGTGATACAGTAAAACAAGGCGACACACTTGCCCTGCTGCAAAGTCCTGAGTTGACTAATGAATTAAAGCAACAGGAGTCTGTACTTAAAAGGCTTGAAGGCGAGCAGCAAAGGCAACATTTGCAAGCAAGACGCCAAACACTCACCTTAAATAAAACACTCGATATGGCACAAGTTGAGCTTAACGCCGCTGAGCGCGAAAATCGTCGTGCGCAGTTATCAATTCAAAAGCACTTAATCAGCCAAATTGATCTTGAAAAAGCAGTTGATGATTTATCACGTGCAAGGCTCACATATAAGCATGCACAACAAGAGGTATTACTTGCCAAAGACACGCTCGCCTTTGAACTACAAGCAGCTAAAAGTGATGTAATCCGCCAACAACTTATTGTTGATGACTTAATCCGAAAAGTAAGAAACCTATCTATTAAGGCTACCGTTACAGGGATTGTGGGTAACCTATTAGTGCAACAAAAAGCCGCAGTGACGCAAAGCCAACCTCTTATGACTCTCGTCGACTTAAGTAATTTTGAAGCCGAACTCCAAGTTCCTGAAAGTTACGCAAACGAATTAGGGCTCGGTATGGAAGTAGAGCTTAAGTTAGGCAATGAAACAGTGATGGGGAATTTATCCGCCATATCACCAGAAGTAAATAATCGTGAAGTAACAGCACGCGTCCGGTTTAAAGGTGTTACTAACAATATTCGTCAGAACCAACGCTTAACTGCACGTATTTTACTCGACAACCGAGAAGGTGTAATGCAAGTAAAGCGTGGTGCATTTATGCAGCAAGGCGGAATTGTAGCTTATAAAGTCGATGGCAATATCGCAAAGCGCATACCTATTACAATAGGTGCCACCAGCATTAATGCGGTTGAGCTTTTGAGCGGACTAAAAGAAAACGATGAAATTATTATTTCAAGCTACAGCGACTTTAAGCAAGCCAACACGATTTTATTAAATTAAACAGACGTTCTCAACCAACGCTAAAAATAATTAGGAACAACCATGTTACAAATGAACAATGTAAGTAAAGTATACCAAACAGAAATGGTACAAACCCATGCGCTTCGAGATTTTAATCTGCAAGTAAACGAAGGCGAATTTATTGCTGTTACTGGTCCTAGCGGCTCAGGAAAAACAACCTTTTTAAATATTGCAGGTATGCTCGAGCCTTTTAACGAAGGTGAATACCTGTTGGATGGCGTTAATGCTGGCAGCCTTAACGATAACCAACGTGCTGATTTACGTAATCAAAAAATTGGCTTTATATTCCAAGGCTTTAATTTGATCCCCGATTTAAATTTATATGAAAACATAGAAGTTCCTCTTCGCTACAGAGGGATTAAAGCAAATGAGCGAAAACGTCGAATTGAGCAATGCCTTGAACAAGTTGGTTTAGCATCTCGCGCTAAACACTTACCTCAACAACTCTCTGGTGGCCAGCAACAACGTGTGGCAATAGCCCGTGCGCTTGCTGGTGAACCTCGTTTTTTACTTGCCGATGAGCCAACAGGTAACCTTGACAGCTTAATGGCTCGCCAAGTTATGGAGTTACTTGAACAAATCAATCGCGACGGTGCCACTATTGTAATGGTAACGCATGATAGCGAATTAGCCCGTCGTGCTCCGCGTAATATTCAAGTTGTTGATGGACAACTTGCCGACTTTACGCTTTATCAGGGCGCGCAAACTATAAAAACAGCATCGGGGGTTTAGCTAATGTTTATTCATTATTTAGATTTAAGTTGGCGCAGCTTCAAGCGCACCCCACTGGTTAGCTTTTTAATGGTACTTGCCATTGCGATAGGTATAGGCATAACAATGACCAGCCTTAGTGTTTATCACATGATGTCGGCCGATCCTATCCCAGAAAAAAGCAGCCAACTTTACAGTGTGCAATTACAAACAATGGACGATGGTAGTACGTGGAGGACAGAAGATAACATGCCACTGCAACTGACCTATCAAGATGCAGAGAACTTATTAAACACACCCACGTCAGAGAAAAAAGTGGCTATGATGCGTACCGGCTTTTCAGTTTATCTAGACTCCGACAAAATAAAACCTTTTATAGGTAATGCTCGCATGACAACGCCTGACTTTTTTAGCATGTTTAATTTGTCATTTTTATACGGAGGGGCTTGGAGCAAAGAGCAAGAAAACTCAGCCGCACCTGTGGTTGTTATTACCCAAGAGATAAACGATAAACTATTTGCAGGACAAAACTCCGTCGGAAAACTGATTTACTTAGATGATGCAAGCTATCAAGTAGTTGGTGTTATTAACCATTGGCCTCTCAATATTAAATATTATGATTTAAATAACGGTGCATTTAATCAAGTAGAAGAGTTATTTATGCCCTTTAGCTTAATAAAGGCAAAAGAGCTAGTAAGTTGGGGCAATAGCAATGGATGGAAACACGAAAACACACCAACCTTTGCAGATAAACTGCAATCTGAGCAAGTATGGATCCAGTTTTGGGCAGAGCTCAATACGCTTGAGCAAAAACAAGCCTATCAAAATTACTTATTAGCCTATATGCAAGAACAACAAAAACGTGGTCGATTTAATCGTAAAGAACTTGAGTATAAACTTCGCGATGTAAACCAATGGATGCAATACAACAACGTCGTCACCGAAGACAATAAAATTTTAGTGGGCCTGAGCTTTATGTTCTTAGGTGTCTGCTTAGCCAATATTTTAGGTTTACTTTTAGCTAAATTTTTACGCAGAGCGCCAGAAGTAGGTGTAAGACGCGCATTAGGTGCTAGTAAAAGGCAAATATTTTTACAGCACTTAGTTGAGGTCGCCATGCTTGGCTTTATAGGTGGCATGCTAGGAATTGTACTAGCACAACTTGGCTTAATGGGCGTAGGGCAAAGCTACGACTACTATGAAAACTTAGCGACAATGGATTTAACCATGCTATTGAGCGCCCCATTGATTGCAATTACAACCTGCATTTTGGCTGGTTTGTACCCAGCTTGGCTAGTGTGTAAAACCAACCCTGCCATTTACCTTAAGAGCCAATAAGGAATTTAACAATGTTAGAAATAAAACCTATATTCAACGCCTTATGCCGCTCAAAGGTGGGGGCTGTATTACTGCTAATTCAAATTGCAATCACAACGGCAATAGTCAGTAATGCTGCATTTATCATTCAAGACAGAATTAGCTATTTAAACCAAGAAACGGGCTACCCTGAACAAGATATATTTAAGTTTAATGTAATGACCTTTGGTACTGATATTAACTTAAGTCAGCAGTTTGAGCTTGATGAAAGCATGCTTAGAAAAATGCCAGGCGTGGTCGATGCCGCATTAAGTAGCAGTATTCCGCTATCAGGGAGTGGCAGCGCTTCGAGCTTTAATTTAAAACCTGCTCCACAAGAAGGCCTAAGTGTCAGGACCGCTTATTTTTTTATAGATGACCACGCAATTAATACCTACGGCGTAAACTTAATTGCTGGGCGAAACTTTACCGAAGATGAAGTGCTCGTTACAAACGAAATTACACAAAAGCGCACCAACGTCACTATAGTCACTAAAGCCTTACTTGATGAGCTCTACCCTGATAGAGATGGTTTAGGGAAAATAGTTTATTTTGGCGACCTACCACTTAAAATTATTGGCGTGATCGGAAACATGAAAGGCCCGTGGCTCAAAGATAGTAAACCCGATAATCTTGCGTTTATTCCTTATATTAAAGCAGCAAGTTATGCACAAGTTGCCGTTCGTACAGAGCCTGGTCAGCGAGCAGCTGTAATGAAAGAAATAGAAAATGCTATGCTCGAAAATTACAGCAAACGCGTTATTAACAACATTAAAGGACTTGATGAATTAAAAAATGAGTATACCGCTCAAGATCGCCTCATGATGCGCATGCTCATAGTATTAATCACTATTTTAGTGCTTATAACCGCTCTCGGTATTTTTGGCTTAACCTTATTTAATATTAGCAAACGTACTAAGCAAATTGGTACACGCAGAGCACTTGGCGCAAGAAAGTCAGCTATTGTTAGCTACTTTTTAGTAGAAAATGCATTAATTTGTAGCCTAGGTTTAGCCTTAGGTGTAGTAACAGCAATACTGCTTGGGAAAATGTTAATGCAGTATTTTTCTGTAGCTGCACTACCGCCAAGTTATATAGCCGTTACCGCCATTGCCGTATTTTTAATGAGTTTACTTGCAGTATTAGCGCCGGCTAAACGCGCTGCCAATATTTCGCCCAGTATCGCAACTCGCACTATTTAATAATATGTAAATCACTATGCTACACTGCTTAGTAAGGCAGTGTAGCCATTAAAAAATTATAAAAATAACCTATGACTGATAAAATACTCATTGTTGATGATAACCAAGCAGTACTCGACGCACTTTCATTGTTGCTCGAGATCCACGATTTTTCGGTAGTCACTGCCACAAACCCGTTTGATGCTCTGCAAATAGTTCGCTATCAACGAATTGAGCTTGTAATTCAAGACATGAACTTTACCAGCGACACAACCTCTGGCGAAGAAGGTAAAACGTTGTTTTATGAACTACGAGAAATAAACCCACACCTCCCTATTATACTTATTACAGCCTGGACTGAGCTTGCTACCGCTATTGAGCTTGTAAAAGCAGGTGCTGCCGATTACTTACCAAAACCCTGGGATGATGCAAAACTACTAGTTTGTATCAGTAACTTAATAGAGCTAGGCAGTGCTAAAAAAGCAGTTGCTACACATAATCGCCATCAACAAGAGCGTGAAAGTACATTTAAAAGCGCAGACCTTGCCGGGCTAATATTTAAAAGTACTGCGATGGAACGACTGGTCACTATGGCGCTTCAAGTGGCTAAATCTGATATATCTGCATTAATTACAGGCCCTAATGGGAGCGGCAAAGAGTGTATTGCGCATATTATTCAAAAAAACTCCCCAGTTGTATCGCAACCTTTTATTAAGGTAAACGCCGGTGCACTACCGCAAGAACTTATAGAGGCCGAACTTTTTGGCGCTGAAGCCGGTGCATATACGGGGATAACCAAACAACGTATTGGTCGATTTGAAGCAGCTGATGGCGGTACGTTATTTTTAGATGAAATTGGTAATTTACCACTCTCAGGACAAATAAAATTACTACGCGTAGTACAAACCGGCGAGTTTGAACGTTTAGGCTCAACACAAACACAAAAAGTAAATGTGCGAGTAATATCGGCTACTAACGAAAACTTACTACAAGCAATTGAACAAGGTCGATTTAGGGAAGACTTATATTATCGCCTTAATGTAATTGAACTCAATGTGCCTGCCCTTAGCGAAAGGCAAGATGATGTTTTAGCACTCATTAGCCACTTCTTACCTCACCGAGAGCTGACTATAAACACAGAGAAAGCACTTCAACATTATAAATGGCCAGGTAACGTTCGAGAGCTAGAAAATGCTTGTAAACGTGTAGCGGTACTAAAACCAACAGGTGCGCTTACAGTCGATGATTTTGCACTTTCGTCATCGGTTACTGCTCAACAAGAAGCAAAAGCAGAGCCGACCAAACAGGAAATAGAACAAGCAATGCGCGCTCATCAAGGTGTTATAGCCAAAGTGGCCCGTGAATTTGGTTTAAGCCGACAAGCACTTTACAGGCGATTACAAAAAATGGGTATTGATTATTAATGCCAAACATTATTAGCCACTTTACCCTAAGCCAAAAGGTTGTGTTAATTTGCTCACTTTGTAGCGCGCTGCCTGTTTTTATTATTGCCGCACTTAGTGGTTTTGATATGTACTACACTCTGTTTTTAATATTACTAACGCTTGCATTTAGCACCTTGCTTTCAAGAGCTCTCACCAAGCCAATAAAGCTTGGCATGCAATCGCTCGAAACCGGGTTGCTTAATTTTAAAGATGGTGAGCTATCCAGCTTACTAGCGTATAAAAGTAATGATGAACTTGGAAAACTATGCCGACTTTATAATCAAACCGCTAAACAGCTTCGCCAAGAAAAACAATGGATTTACCAGCGCGAGTTAATGCTTGATAAAGTATTGCAAAGCTCGCCGCAAGCGCTACTGCTGGTCAATGATAATAATACGGTGGTATTTAGTAATTTAATTAGCCGTAGTTTATTTAATAGCGCAACTCGCCTTGAAGGTATGAAACTAAGTAAGTTACTCGAAAATTCCCCTCTGCAATTAATAGCAGCTATAGAGCACGGTGTTGATGGCCTCTTTAATATAGAAATAGAGAATCAAGACTCGCAAACTTGGCATTTAGCCACCGGGGAGTTTTTACTCAATAACCAAAAGCATCATTTATATATATTTAAACAATTAACCCGTGAGCTTAGTCGCCAAGAAGTTGCCGTGTGGAAAAAGGTAATACGCATTATCAGCCACGAATTAAATAATTCACTCGGTCCTATGTCGTCCATGTTACATAGCGCACAATTGCTCGCAAATAAAGTCGATGAGCCCCGCCTTGCCCGTGTATTTGCAACTATTGATGAGCGAATTAGTCATTTAACTGAATTTGTACAAGGCTATGGCAAGTTTGCTAAGTTACCTCAGCCACAAAAAACACGGATTAACTGGCAAAACACACTCAATAATTTAAAAAATCACTGGCAATTTAGCTACGAAATAAAAAATTCACACAATGAATTACAAGCTGATCAAGCCCAACTCGAGCAGCTGCTGATAAACCTATTAAAAAATTCACACGAGTCAGGCTCCAATGCCAATGAAATACATATTCAGGTCGAGTTTGTACCCCAAGCATGTGTTATAAATGTAAGCGACTGCGGCAAAGGAATGAGCGAGCAAGTAATGGCAAATGCTTTAGTGCCCTTTTATTCAACAAAAAGTACGGGGAGTGGTTTAGGACTAGCTTTATGCAGAGAAATAGCAGAGGCGCATCAAGGGCATATAAGTTTACATAACAAAATAGAGGGCGGCTTAAACGTACAAGTGAGCCTTCCCTATTCGTAAATTAACACAAATTAAAAACAACAAAGCCACTTAAGAAGTGGCTTTGTGCTTAAAGAGCTTAATAACCTGAGTTCAGGTTGAGTAATAAATTACTCTGCGTCAGCTTCTTTATATTTAGCAGCAGTTTCAGTAATTAACGGCTGTAATTCACCGCGTTGAAACATTTCGATAATAATGTCACAACCACCAACTAATTCGCCATCTACCCAAAGTTGTGGGAATGTTGGCCAATTTGCGTATGCTGGAAGCTCAGCACGAATGTCTGGATTAAGTAAAATATCAACGTATGCAAATGGTTCACCACATGACATTAACGCTTGCGATGCTTGTGAAGAAAAACCACAATTTGGTAATTTTGGTGACCCTTTCATGAAAAGGATTATTGGATTTTCTGAAATTTGCTGTTTAATTTTATCAATGGTTTCCATCTACAACCTCAAAGTAACGATAGCTAAATATATTTAGGTCTTGAAAATAACTCATCGTGACCACAAATATATAACTTAAAATGGGCAAATAAAGCCGCAATTGAAATAGTCTTTCGCAATAGCATTGCTGTTTGCTTAAACTTGAGTAAAATACTCAACAATTATAGTAACACTATATTACCGCTTGGTATAGGTAACTGCTCTGTTTCAACAGGCATTACGTATTACCAAATGGACTATCAACCAAAGAAGATGGAGATAAAAAAATGGCATTTGAACTACCGTCACTACCATATGCAATCGACGCACTTGAGCCACATATTTCAAAAGAAACACTAGAGTTTCACCATGGCAAACACCACAACACTTACGTGGTTAAGCTTAATGGTTTAATCCCTGGTACTGAGTTTGAAAACAAATCTCTAGAAGAGATCGTATGTTCATCAGAAGGCGGCGTATTTAACAACGCAGCACAAATCTGGAACCATACTTTTTACTGGAACAGCTTATCTCCAAACGGCGGCGGCGAGCCTACTGGCGCAGTTGCTGATGCAATCAACGCTAAATGGGGTTCTTTTGATGCGTTTAAAGATGCATTAAATGACAAAGCAGTAAATAACTTTGGTTCAAGCTGGACGTGGTTAGTTAAGCTTGCTGATGGTTCACTAGACATCGTTAATACATCTAACGCTGCTACACCATTAACTGATGATGGCGTTACTCCAATCCTTACAGTGGATTTATGGGAACACGCTTACTACATCGATTACCGTAACGTTCGTCCAGATTACCTTAAAGGTTTTTGGTCACTTGTTAACTGGGAATTCGCGAACGCTAACTTCGCTTAATTAGCCTTTAAACGCTAATGTAAAAAAGACGCTTAGGCGTCTTTTTTTGTTTCTTGTTTATCACACCTAAGCGCCTCATCATTTAATAAAGCACTTTTAGTACATGATCTTTTTTCACTTAAATTTTTAATTTTATTGCACAAAAATACACATTCGTGACTAGACTTTAAAAGGTAAGCACCTTTTTACAGCGGGTTTCGGAGGTTATTATGACGATTTTTGAGCATTACCAAGCACGATACGAAGCGGCACAGGAAGAAGAATACAGTATCGCTGAATTTCTTGAGATTTGTAAAACCGATAAGTCTGCCTACGCCAGCGCACCAGAACGCCTACTCATGGCAATTGGCGAACCAAACATGGTAGATACCGCAACGGATGCACGACTAAGCCGGTTATTTTCTAATAGAGTAGTTGCACGCTACCCTGCCTTTGCTGATTTTTATGGTATGGAAGACGCCATTGAGCAAATAGTCTCTTATTTAAAACACGCCGCCCAAGGGCTTGAAGAATGCAAACAAGTGCTTTATTTACTTGGACCTGTTGGTGGGGGTAAATCATCCATTGCTGAAAAACTAAAGTATTTAATGCAACAAGTGCCTATTTATTCAATTAAAGGGTCTCCTGTAAACGACCACCCCCTCTCCTTGTTTGATCCTATCGAAGATGCAGACGTACTCAGCAAAGAATACGGTATTAAACCGCGCTACTTAAAAACCATTATGTCGCCTTGGGCTGGCAAACGCTTAAAAGAATTCAATGGTGATATTAGCCAGTTTAGAGTGGTTAAACGCTACCCTTCTATTTTAAACCAAATAGGCATTGCCAAAACCGAACCAGGAGATGAAAACAACCAAGATATTTCAGCACTGGTTGGTAAGGTCGATATTCGCCAGCTTGAGCACTTTGCCCAAAACGATCCTGATGCATACGCCTACTCTGGCTCTTTATGTTTAGCTAACCAAGGGCTGATGGAATTTGTAGAAATGTTTAAAGCGCCTATTAAAGTGCTGCATCCTTTACTTACCGCAACCCAAGAAGGTAACTATAACGGCACAGAAGGTATTAGCGCCCTGCCCTTTAATGGCATGATCCTCGCTCACTCTAATGAGTCTGAGTGGCAAACCTTTAAAAACAATAAAAACAACGAAGCATTTTTAGACCGTGTTTATATTGTAAAAGTCCCTTATTGCTTACGTGTGACTGAAGAAATTAAAATTTACGACAAATTACTTGAGCACAGCGAGCTATACAACGCGCCATGTGCACCGGGTACACTTAAAACATTGGCGCAATTTACGACGCTATCACGTTTAAAAGAGCCAGAAAATTCAAGTATCTATTCTAAAATGCGGGTATACGATGGCGAAACTCTAAAAGATACCGACCCTAAAGCAAAATCGTATCAAGAGTATCGTGATTACGCAGGGGTTGATGAAGGTATGACGGGGCTCTCTACCCGCTTTGCGTTTAAAATTTTGTCCCGTGTGTTTAACTTTGATACCACTGAGGTTGCTGCAAATCCGGTGCATTTGTTCTATGTGCTTGAGCAACAGATAGAGCGCGAGCAATTTTCAAGTGAAATAGAAGAGCGTTATTTAAGCTTTTTAAAAGGCTATTTAATTCCACAATATGTCGAGTTTATAGGTAAAGAACTGCAAACCGCTTATCTAGAATCGTACTCAGAATACGGACAAAATATTTTTGACCGTTATGTTATTTATGCAGATTTTTGGATACAAGACCAAGAATATCGCGACCCCGATACAGGGCAACTATTTGACCGCGCAGCGCTAAATGCTGAACTTGAAAAAATAGAAAAGCCAGCGGGTATTTCTAATCCTAAAGATTTTCGTAATGAAATAGTGAACTTTGTACTGCGTGCCCGTGCACACAACAACGGTAAAAATCCACTATGGACAAGCTACGAAAAACTACGCACGGTGATTGAGAAAAAAATGTTCTCTAATACCGAAGATTTACTCCCTGTTATTTCGTTTAATACTAAAACGTCTGCAGAGGATCAGCAAAAGCACGAAGACTTTGTGAACCGTATGGTCGAAAAAGGCTATACACAAAAACAAGTTCGCTTGCTTTCTGAGTGGTATTTACGGGTTAGAAAATCGCAATAACCTTCATAGTCGTAGTATATAGGAGGTCAATATGGCGCATTTTATAGATAGGCGTTTAAACGGAAAAAATAAAAGTACGCTTAATCGCCAGCGCTTTATTAGGCGCTATAAAAAACAAATTAAAGAAGCGGTTTCAGATGCGATTAACAAACGCAGCGTTACCGATTCAAGCTCTGGTGAGAGTATTTCTATTCCACAACGCGATATCAGCGAACCTACATTTCATCAAGGGCAAGGCGGGAATAGAGAACAAATTCACCCTGGTAACGATCAGTTTTCTACAGGTGATAAAATTGAGCGCCCTAAAGGCGGACAAGGCGGTGGTGCCGGTGAAGGTGACGCCAGCGATTCGGGCGAGGGACAAGATGAGTTTGTATTTTCAATATCAAAAGATGAATACCTTGATTTACTATTTGAAGATCTAGAACTTCCTAACTTACAAGAAAACCAACTTGATAAGTTAGTGCAAATGAAAACCCATCGCGCAGGATTTTGTAGCGACGGCATGCCAAGTAATATTGACATTGTACGCTCTCTTCAAGGCTCGCTTGCACGGCGTGTTGCCATGAGTGCAGGTAAAAAACGCCGTTTAAAAGAGCTCGAAGAACAACTTGCTCTGCTGCTTGCTGGTCCACATAACGATAAAGCGGCAATTGCTTTATTACAAAAAGAAATTGCAGCATTAAAAGTGCAAATTAAGTCGGTTCCGTTTATTGATAACTACGATTTACGTTTTCGTAATTACGAAAAGCGCCCTCACCCCACCAGCAAAGCCGTGATGTTTTGTATTATGGATGTGTCAGGCTCAATGGATCAGCCAACAAAAGACATGGCAAAGCGTTTTTATATTTTGCTCTATCAATTTTTAACGCGCAGTTATAAAGACATAGAAGTTGTTTATATTCGCCACCACACACAAGCTAAAGAAGTAGACGAACAAGAGTTTTTTTACTCTCAAGAAACTGGTGGCACTATTGTTTCGAGCGCACTTAAATTAATGAACGAAATAATAAAAGAGCGTTATCACGCAAACGAGTGGAATGTATACGCCGCACAAGCCTCTGATGGCGATAACTGGGCGGACGACACCCCGCAGTGTGGTGAAATATTACGTAATAAGCTCTTAAGCGCAGTACGCTATTTTGCTTATATTGAAATAACCACTCGTGCTCATCAAAGCCTATGGCGCGAATATGAATCTATAACACACAGCCATAATAATTTCGCTATACAGCATATCCAAAGCGTTGAAGATATTTACCCAATTTTTAGGGAGCTATTTAAAAAAGGTCGTCAACAGCAAAACTCTGCATAGCCTAAAGCGAGGTAACATTATGAATGATAAACGATTGAGTGATGGCCCAGATTGGACCTTTGATTTATTAGATGAGTACCAAGGTGAAATTGCCCGTGTTGCAGCTCACTACAGGTTAGACACCTACCCTAATCAAATTGAAGTGATAACCGCAGAGCAAATGATGGATGCTTATTCAAGCGTTGGTATGCCTATTGGCTACAGTCATTGGTCGTACGGTAAAAAGTTCATTCAAACAGAGCAAAATTATAAGCGCGGACAAATGGGGCTCGCTTACGAAATAGTGATAAATTCAGACCCTTGTATTGCGTACTTAATGGAAGAAAATACCCTACCTATGCAAGCGCTTGTAATGGCACATGCATGTTACGGACATAACTCATTTTTTAAAGGTAACTACTTATTTAAAACCTGGACCGATGCTGGCTCAATTATTGATTACTTGGTATTTGCTAAAAACTACATAAGTCGCTGTGAAGAAAAGCACGGTATTACACAAGTAGAAGCCCTACTCGACTCATGTCATGCATTAATGAATTACGGAGTCGATCGCTACAAACGTCCACAACAAATATCGTTATTTGAAGAACAAAAACGTCAACAAGAGCGTGAAGACTACCTTCAATCGCAAGTAAATGAATTATGGCGGACTATTCCTGAGCAACAGCAAGAAACCAAAAAGAAAGTACGCCATTTTCCTTCTGAACCCCAAGAAAATATTTTGTATTTTATTGAAAAAAATGCCCCATTACTCGACTCTTGGCAACGTGAAGTGATACGTATTGTTCGTAAAATTTCGCAATACTTTTACCCACAAAAACAAACTCAAGTAATGAATGAAGGTTGGGCAACTTTTTGGCATTACACCATCCTTAATCACTTATATGATGAGGGAAAACTCACCGACTCGTTTATGTTAGAATTTTTACAAAGCCACACCAACGTAGTTTATCAGCCACCTTATAACAGTAAGTATTATTCAGGCATTAACCCATATGCTTTAGGCTTTAATATGATGGTTGATATTCGCAGAATATGTGAGCACCCAACTGAAGAAGATAAACGCTGGTTTCCTGAATATGCAGGCAGTAATTGGCTAGATACACTGCATTTTGCAATGGAAAACTTTAAAGATGAGAGTTTTATTAGCCAGTTTTTATCGCCTAAGTTAATTCGTGATTTTAAATTATTTACTATTATTGATCATACTAATAATCCCCATTTAGAAATTGGCGCAATACATAACGGCAATGGTTATAAAGCAGTAAGAGAAGCGCTCTCAGCGCAGTACAACTTGAGTAATCATGAGCCCAACATTCAAGTATATGACGTTGATATTAGAGGTGACCGTTCACTAACCCTACGCTATGTACCTCATAACTACATTCCTTTAGCAAACTCGCACGAGGAAGTACTTAAGCATCTTTACAGATTATGGGGCTTTAAAGTAAAACTAGAGCAAGAGTCAAATTCTGGTGAGGTTTCAATGATTGGTCAATGCCCAATAGATGACTCTCGACACACAACACAATAATGAAGAGCAATAAAATTTCATACTGATTGGGTTTGCTCAGCAGGTTATAAAAAACACGGTATTATTTAACCCTAAATTCTGGATATAAAAAATGACGCTCAAGCGTCATTTTTTATATCTTCGTAGGCTATTACTTTATTTCGCCCTGTATTTTTAGATTGGTACAGTGCTTTATCTGCAGCCTCTATCCAGCGCTCATGATTTTTAAAATCATTACTGCTACCAGCCAGCCCTATACTTACCGTCATTGTTATTTCAAAGTGTTTATACTTCACAGGGTTAGTTTCAATCAATACCCTTAAACGCTCAGCAAATACAAAAGCGCCTTCTTTATCTGTATCAAGTAATGTTACTGCAAACTCTTCACCGCCATAACGCCCTGCAACATCAGTTTCGCGCAGCGTCGTACGTAGTAAGTTAGATAAATGACGAAGCGATTCATCACCACAGCTATGGCCATATTCATCATTTATTTTTTTAAAGTGGTCAATATCAAACATTAATAATGTACTACAGCCACCACTTCGCTTAACTCTTAAAAACTCTTGGCGTAGCGTACCTTCCCAATGTCCACGGTTTGCAAGCTGCGTTAAGCTATCTGTTTGACTTACTTGTTCTAATTTTTTGTTTAACTCTTCAAGCTCTTTTTTATTTACCGCGACATCCGTTACATCATACAAAATAATACAAATATGGCTAACTTCGCCCATCGTATTTGTAAGAGGGATAAATGTCGCATTTTGATACATGTAATCAGCTTTACCAGTAATAGGTCGATAATTTTTAAACCTAAAAATGTATGGCTGCTGCTCCCAAATCGTAAAAGAGCGGTTTTTTAAAACAAAAACCGATTCTGATTTACTTCTAAACCATTTTTCGTCTATTGCTGGAAATAAATCAAATAGGTCTTTATCTTTTACTGCGCTTGGTAGAAGCCCTGAATGGTTTTCCATAAAACCATTCCATACACACACCTTATAATCTCTATCAAGTACTACAAGGCCTACATCAACGGTATTAAACATATCCATAAGCCAATGGATCTCATTCATTTCTAAATCTGCAGCCATAACTTAATCTTCTAATAGGTAAGCAACTTTATACTTCAAAGTTTTAAGTGAATCTTCAGTAAATAACAGCATGAGGTCGCAATTTATATCATGGTTTTCAATACCGTAACTAATCTCTATAGCAAGGGTGCGTTGCCAACGTGACTTGTTTGATTTAACCAGCTCAGACACATCTCTGTGTTGGCCAAGTACTATTGGGTGCCCTTGGCTAAATGACATATCGAGCTGTTTTGAAAGACCCGTTAAAATAGCGCCTATCAAAATATTACTAATATCCATAAGCAGCTCAAGTTCAATTTTATCGTTTAACTCGCCGTCATAATTCATCAAAGAAGCTATTTCTTTAAAGCTTGAATCATTTAAAAGTAATAACGCCTCGCCCGAAATGCCACCACCAATAAAGCCCTGACACACACCCGATGTAGCTGCATTATTATCTATAGACTGCAGCGCCATATCGAGTTCATTAACTTCCAAAATATTCACATTAGGAATTGGTAGCTCTACAAACACATTAAGAAGGCGTGCAAGTAAATCCCCAGCCTGTCCCATAGCAACGTTAGTGAGCTCTTGGTATATATCCCGAACATCAGGGTCGACTTGCTCTCCTAGCGAATGAGAGAGACGCTCACGCATGGCTTTATCTTTAATCCCATGGTGTTCAATTATGCTGGCTAGTTTTTCGGGGGAACATGGTTTTTGAATGAAATCGATAGCACCAAGTTCAAGCACTCTTTGATGTGCACTTGGCTGTATATCACCAGAGACAACAACAGTGAGTATGTTTAGCCCCTGTTCTTTCATAGCGATTAATACTTCATACCCATCCATTTCAGGCATGTTTAAATCGAGAAAAAGTATTTCTGGTTCAATTAACTTTATTTGCTTTATGCAATCAACGCCGTCGAGTGCAAATTCAACTTTAATATCCCAATCTTCAGGTAATGAACGAGCTAGCTGACGCCTAGCTAATTTTGAGTCATCACATATTAGTACCGATGTTGACATATTATCTCTCTGTTTCTAAACCAGTAATGAGCATTAAAATCATTTTATGATGGTTTTTATTTTTATTATTGAAGATATATTTTGTAACTTCATGTTAATCAAAGTTTAGCACAGTTACAATTTTTATATTGCAGAACTAATCCCAACTTCATTAGGGCGGTATAATCTCTTGGTTACTATAGCGCAGTATAATACACTGACGCCCATTGCGTTAATTTAAAAGGAAATACCTTATGTTACGTTCACTTACCTTTGCTTTGAGCGCATTTTGCTCTGTGGCTATTGCAGCAGATTACCCAGAAAACACGCTAGACATAGGAAAAGTATCTGCACAAGGCAAACCAGTCACTTTATTAGGCAAAGGGATCTCTGTTGGAGATAGCGCGCCAAATTTCAAAGTAGTTGATGACAACTTCATCCCTGTAACGCTTGAGGATTACAAAGGCCAAGCTGTATTGATAAGTGTAGTGCCAAGTCTTGATACAGGTATTTGTAGCCTGCAAACTAAGCATTTTAATGAAAAAGTAGCCTCGCAATTTCCAAGTGTTGTAATGCTAACAATTAGTGCTGATTTACCATTTGCTCAAAAGCGTTTTTGCAAAGCTGAAAATATTGATAAAATCACTACGTTATCAGATTCTGTTTGGCGCGATTTTGGCCAAAAATACGGATTAATTATTAAAGATATGGGCTTATTAACGCGAACTGTATTTATTTTAGATGAAAGCCATAACGTCATTTATAAACAATTAGTTAGTAGCCTTTCAACTGAACCAGAATACAACAGCGTAATTGAGAAACTTAAAACGTTGTAAAGCCGATTAAATAGCACTGATTAAGCAATGCTAAACAGCCTTAAAACAAAAAACCGCCAATTGGCGGTTTTTTAATGTGCTTTTATAATTAACCTAAAAGCTCACCAAGTTGTGAACTTACAGCTTCAACAGCTTGTGTACCATCTAGTTTGTGGTATTGAGTATTACCAGCAGCAGCTTCTGCTTGGTAGTAATCAACTAATGGCATAGTTTGCTCGTGATAAATACCTAAACGTTTACGTACTGTTTCTTCAGTATCATCAGCGCGAACAATTAAGTCTTCCCCAGTTTCGTTGTCTTTACCTTCCACTTTTGGTGGATTATATACAATATGGTAAACACGACCAGAACCAGGATGAACGCGACGTCCGCCCATACGTTCAACAATCACTTCGTCAGCCACGTCAAATTCAATAACGTGATCAACCACTACGCCATTTTCTTTCATCGCATCAGCTTGAGGAATTGTGCGTGGGAAGCCATCAAGTAAAAAACCTTTCTCACAATCAGCTTTAGTAATACGCTCTTTTACTAAACCAATAATAATATCGTCAGAAATTAGTTGACCAGCATCCATTACTTTTTTTGCTTCTAAGCCTAATGGCGTGCCCTCTTTAATTGCTGCACGTAACATGTCGCCAGTAGAAATTTGTGGAATACCGTATTTGTCCATTAAAAACTGAGCTTGAGTACCTTTACCTGCACCCGGCGCGCCCAAAAGAATAATGCGCATATTATTGTCCCCTAGTATGGATATTTATTTTAAAGCCTGAATTCTTCCACAAGCGCCGCCGATACTCAAGCAACTTATACTAATTGATGAGTTGTTGATGTATTTACAGCGCATTAAAAAAGGGAACATACGTTCCCTTTTATTTAAAGTATATAATTTATACTTTTATTAACTAAATAGTTAACTGACTACTTGCTTAGTTCAAGCATTAGTTTGTTTAGGCGAGTAACAAATCCTGTTGGATCTTTAAGTGTACCGCGCTCTGCAAGTAATGCTTGGTCTAATAAAACATGTGACCACTGTGAAAATTTATCTTCATCTTGTTCGTCATTCAAATGCTTAACAAGTTGATGCTCTGGGTTTAGCTCAAACACAGGCTTTGCTTCAGGGGCTGCTTGACCAACAGATTCCATTAGCTTTTGCATTTGTGAGCTCATGTCGTTGTCGTCGCTTACAACACATGCTGGAGAATCTGTTAAGCGGTGCGTAAAGCGCACTTCTTTAACGTCATCACCTAGTGCTGTTTTAATACGCTCAACAAGGCCTGCCATTTCTTTTTCAGACTCTTCTTGTGCTTTTTTAGTTTCTTCGTCGTCCAGCTTACCTAAATCTAAATCACCACGTGTGATTGACTGTAGTTGCTTATCAGCAAATTCAGTTAAGTGGCTCATCATCCACTCGTCAACACGGTCACTTAGTAACAATACTTCAATCCCTTTTTTGCGGAAAATCTCTAAATGAGGTGAATTTTTCGCAGAAGTAAATGTATCAGCTACTACATAGTAAATTTTGTCTTGGTCTTCGTTCATGCGCTCAACATATTGCTCAAGCGACACATCTTGCGTTTCTGAATCAGTATGAGTAGACGAAAAACGTAGTAGCTTACATACAGCTTCTTTATTTGCCGCATCTTCAGCTGGGCCTTCTTTCATTACTTGGCCAAACTCATTCCAAAATACTTGGTAATCGTCAGCTTTGTTTTTAGCCATACGCTCAAGCATTTTAATAATGCGCGATGTACACCCTTTACGAATAGCTTGCGTTACTTTGTTGTCTTGTAGAATTTCACGAGATACGTTTAGAGGTAAATCGTTTGAATCTAGTAAACCTTTCACAAAACGAAGGTAGCTTGGCATGAACTGCTCAGCATCATCCATTACAAATACACGTTGTACGTAAAGCTTTAAGCCACTTTGACGTTCACGGTTCCATAAATCGAAAGGTGCTTTTTTAGGGATGTATAAAAGGCTCGTGTATTCAGTTTTACCTTCAACCTTATTATGTGCCCAGCTAAGTGGATCTTCCCAGTCGTGGCTTACGTGCTTGTAAAACTCTTTGTATTCTTCATCAGAAAGCTCTGACTTATCACGCGTCCACAATGCAGTTGCACGGTTAATGCTTTCCCACTCACCTGGTACTGCTGGAATTTTTTCGCCGTCTTCGCCTTCAGACTCTGGTACTTCTGCTTTAAACATTTGTACCGGTGTTGAAATATGGTCTGAGTATTTAGTAACAATGCCGCGCAGGCGGTAATCGTCAGCAAATTCTTTTTCTTCATCACGAAGATGTAAAATAATGTCGGTACCACGGCCTTCTTTTTCAATTTCTTGAAGCGTGTATTCGCCTTCACCTTGAGATTCCCACTCGTAAGCAGTTGTTTCACCCGCTTTACGTGTACGAACAGTTACTAAATCGGCAACAATAAATGCTGAGTAAAAACCAACACCAAATTGACCAATTAACTGTGAATCTTTACTTTGATCACCCGTTAAGTTTTTGAAAAATTCAGCAGTACCCGACTTTGCAATAGTACCCAATGAGCTAATTACTTCATCACGTGTCATACCAATACCATTATCAGAAATGGTAATTGTATTTGCTTCTTTATCTGCGCTAATACGAACACGTAAATCGGCATCACCTTGGTAAAGGTCGCCTTGAGATAGCGCTAAAAAGCGTAACTTGTCTGCTGCATCTGATGCGTTTGACACAAGTTCGCGTAAAAATATTTCTTTATTAGAATAAAGAGAATGAATCATTAAGTTTAATAATTGTTTTACTTCTGTTTGAAAGCCTAATGTTTCTTTTTGTGCTGCAGTCATTTATATATCTCCAATTTGCAAAGTGTCTGCGTTATGCACTTAATATGGGGTGAGGTGTTAGAACTTCAAGGGAAAAATCAAAAAAAGGTGAAACGAAAAAATAGAATATCTCGTTTATCTAAAATGGGTGCGGACAATTAATATGAATCTTTTCACCTGTTGTTGGATGTTCAAAATATAAATCGCTGGCATGTAATTGTAAGCGTCCTGCCATGTACTCACTTTGTGCACTTTTATATAAATCACAGCCTAAAATTGGATGCCCTATAAACTGGCTGTGTATTCGTAATTGATGGGTACGTCCGGTAACGGGCGTAAATTGCACTAAGGTTCTGCACGGCTGTTTAAGCCGCTCAAGCACACTGTATTCACTCACCGCTACTTTGCCCATCGTTTGGCAAATTTTAACTCGCGGAAAAAGCAGTTTATCTTTTGCTATTGGCGCAGTAATTGACCCCACATCAACAGCTAAGCACCCTTCAAGCATCGCTACATAACGCTTTTGAATAGTGCGCGCCTGAAACTGTTTATTAAGATGCTTTGATGCTTTGGCGTTTAATCCAACAATCATAATGCCCGATGTACCCAAATCTAATCGATGCGGTAACTTTGCCTCAGCAAATGCGGCTGTTAACTCTTTTTGACCATGTACTAAACGGTAATGTACTGAGTCCCAGTTAAGGGGGTTTTTACCAGACAAACTTAATAACCCACTGGGTTTATTGATCAATAAAATATCGTCATCTTGATATAATATTTCAATAAACCCGTCGCATTTAGGCGCTACAAAGTCATCAACTATAATGTGTGGTGCTGAAGGTGTTTGCGATGTTGAGTTAGCCATTAAGTTAATCATTAAATTAGTCACTATCTTTTGAATGAAGTGCTTTTAAAGCCAATACTTGCTCACGTAAATCGTCTGCTACTACTTTGTCAGCAGCAATCGGGGTGCCTACTGCAACCGACACCAAAGACCATTTTAATCGTGGTAGTTGCCACTTAGCTTTTCGGCTAAACATACTTCCCCACAAGCCCCCTAAATGCACAGGAATAACGTGCACAGGTGAGCGCTCAATAATGCGCTCGATTCCACGGCGAAAAATATCGATAGAGCCGTCACTGGTTAGTTTTCCTTCAGGGAAAATACCAACAAGTTCGCCTTTATTAAGCGCAGCAGCCACTTCGTCAAACGCTTTTTTAAACGCTTCTGGATTGGTTTTTTCACTGTTAATGGGAATAGCTTTGGCCATTTTAAATAACCAATGTAGGGCTGACGAATAATAAATAGGGGCAAATACCATAAATCGGATAGGCCTTGGTGATGCTGCTAAAATAAACATCCAATCGACAAAGCTCACGTGATTACACACTATAACGGCAGCGCCTTCATCTGGAATATTACTTTCACCTTTTGTACGCACTCTGTACATACAAATAGCTAAAATATATATAATAAATCGTAAAAAGAACTCTGGTACTTTGGTATAAATATAAACAGATATAAGCAAGTTTAGCCCAGCAAGTAACAGTAGCAACTCTGAAATACTCCACTGAAAAACAGACAACGTTACAATACTTAAAACAGCACTGCCCACCATAAACAGTGCATTTAATACATTGTTAGCCGCTATAACTCGTGAGCGACTCGACTCTTCAGTACGCTGTTGAATAAGCGCATACAGCGGTACAGTGTAAAAACCAGAGCCAATACCAATGCCTGCCATCCATACAAAATGCCACAACATGTCGCCTGTTTTTAATAACTGCTCAAGCGTCAATAATTCAAGGTTTTGAGGTAAATAAGAGCTAATAGCGCTCTCTTGGCTCAGTAAGTATAAAAACAAGGTAATTAAAATAGCGCCAAAAGGCACAATTCCTAATTCTATTCGAGAGCGAGAAAGCTTTTCACATAATAACGAACCAATAGCAATACTTAGTGAAAACACAACAAGCGCGCTAGTTACAACCAGTTCATCGCCGCCCATTGTGTGTTTTACATAATTTGGTAGGGACGTTAAAATAATTGCGCCAATTAACCAAAACCAACTGATCCCGAGGACTGATTTACCAACCGATTCTGTTTGCGAATTAAGTGCTGAAAATACGTTTTTCGTGGATGAAAATATATTATAGGTAAATTTTAAGTTAGGCTCGTTTGCCTCACTAATGGGTATAAAGCGACTGCTCACATAACCCATAACAGCCAGTACTAATACGGCAATACTTATAAGCGTAGGCCCTACTGATTGAGTAATATAATAGGTGCCAAAAATTGTACCAATTAATATTGCTACAAACGTGCCTGATTCAACCAAGCCATTCGCTTTTGTTAATTCGTTAGGGGCTACGTGCTGCGGTAAAATAGTGTATTTTAATGGACCAAAAAACGTACTTTGTACGCCCATTAAAAATACGGTGGCTAACATCAGCCAAACATACTGCGTTAAAATAGAGACAGCCCCTACAACCATAATAGGGATTTCACATAGCTTTACGATTCTGATTAGTTTGGATTTTTCTGTTTTTTCAGCTAGCTGCCCCGCCATCCCTGAAAATAAAAAGAAAGGTAGGATAAATAACCCAGCAGCAATATTTGAATAAAGTGCGCCATCAGCAAGCGTTGCAGCCTGGAATATCAATAAAATAAGCACTGATTGCTTATACACGTTATCGTTTATCGCTGAGAAAAACTGCGTAATAAAAAGCGGTAAAAAACGCTTACTACCCAGTAATGTACCTTGGTAGGGTTGATTATCTTTCATTGTATTCCTTACTAATTAGAGACATAGCCCAAAAATATATTATACCAATTTGTTTAATTAAATGATCTATTTTGAGGGCGAAAAAACGTGTTGATAGCTAGGCAACAAATTCGCTATTTAGTTGTTCTAAATGGGAATTTTTTAACGCAGGTAGCGACACGTTTAGCCCCGTAAAATGATTAAGTATTATTGCGGATTGGTATTTGATTGTTTCTAAGCTTACCTTAAAAACAAAAAAGCCTACATGATTTAATCATGCAGGCCTTTATAATATCTTTTCAAATAGTAACTTAGAGCTAGGGCCTGCTGACCTTTCGTGGTTGAATTTGCAGCAGTATGTTTGGTTTTTAGGCAAGGCAGAGCTTGTGTAGTGTGGTTATTCCCCATAAATAGGCGATAACGCAGCATAAATACCAAACATGCGCTGCCCTTTGGGTTCTTTCTAGGGACGATTAACTCTTTGTTGCTCGATTTTTACTTAGCCCACTAGGTTACAAACCTCGCGCCGCGATTAAACCGCCCCTAGATTGAACAAATTTCAACCCGCAAAGTTCAACACGCCCTAGTCTTGTGTAACTAAACGCCTGCCGCTAAAAGCATGCATAAGCGTTCTACCATCTACTAAATCAAGCTCGCCCCCCACAGGAATACCGTGAGCGATACGCGAAGCACCTACTTTATATTTATGACAAAGCTGAGCAATATAATGAGCTGTAGTATCGCCTTCAACGGTAGGGTTAGTCGCTAAAATAACCTCATTAATACCGCCTTGAGCAAGTTTTTGCTCTAAAACGTCTAAGCCAATTTCTTTAGGGCCGATACCGTCAATTGGCGATAAATGACCCATTAAAACAAAGTATAGCCCTAAATACTGACCTGTTTGCTCAATGGCAAGCACATCAGTAGGCGATTCAACAACACATAATATGCCGCTGTCTTGGCGTTTTGTACTTAAACAAATATCGCACTGAGCTTGTTCGCAAAAAGTACGACAAGACTGACAATGCCCTATGGCTGTCATTGCTTTAGTCAATGCATTGCCCAGCTGAGTGCCTCCTTTTCGGTCGCGCTCAAGCAAGTGAAAAGCAATACGTTGCGCTGACTTTGGACCAATGCCCGGTTGACAGCGCAGTGCTTCTATAAGCTGATTTAAACTATCTGAAAGTTGCATTATTTACTTAAAACGGCATTTTCATACCTGGTGGTAATTGCATACCGCCAGTTACTTTACCCATGCGCTCTTGTGTTTCTTCAGCAACACGGCGTACAGCATCGTTACATGCTGCTGCAAGTAAGTCTTCAATCATGTCTTTGTCGTCTTCCATAAGGCTTTCATCAAGCTGAACACGACGTACATTGTGGTTACCAAGCATGGTTACTTTCACTAAACCGGCACCGGCTTCGCCAACAACTTCTAATGTTGCGATTTCGTCTTGGGCTTTTTGCATGCGATCTTGCATTTGCTGCGCTTGCTTCATCATGTTGCCCATTCCACCTTTAAACATAACTTTCTCTCTTTCTTTTAATACATTAATTAACATGAACATAAGGGCGATTGTAAGTAATTACAATGCCTGAATACTGTTTTCGTCAATTTCGGCGCTAAATACTTGCTGAAATTGTACTATGTTTTCATCAGATGTGATCACATCGATTGCTTGTTGATGACGACCTGCATCAATTTTTTGCTGAATAAGATAAGGAGAGTCAATAACTCCCTTAGCAAAATTAATACTTAACGACACGTTATGCTCATAAATACTCGACAATGCGGCATCTAATCTTTGGCGAAGCATCGGTGTATCTAAATGCTTTTGTGATTCATCAACGTCTATATGTAAACTGTTGCCTTGCTTGGTAAATATTGAATGCAATGCAAATTGGCGCATACGACCACCCAGTCCCATACGTTTAATTAAATAAGCCCATTCATCTTGTTGATGTGCAAATCTAATTTCACTAATTGGGCTTTGAAAATCATCAGGGGCAGGAATACTTACTTCCTCTGGCACTATTTCAGGCGCTTTTTGAGGGTTTATTTGCTCAAGTAATTCTGGCGCAAGATTTTCAGTAATTGTTTGGTGCTTTGCTTTAAAATCAATCTTACTAGTTGGCTTTATGTTGGAGTGATTATGTGCCTGAGTTTGGCCCCCTGTTACTGGGAGCTCATGCTTTTTTTCACTCTCACCTTCGCTATCAGTTGCCCAAGGAGGGATATCGCCAGACCCAGTACTTGAAGGGCTATTAAGCTCACTTGCACTTGTATCTGCACTACCTTGATGAACACTTTGGGCTTTAGGCATTCTTGGATGCTGTTCTGGCTTTTTAGCAGGCGCTTGGCTTGGCTGCACTGCTACATTATTTGCAGATGTACTTGTACTCTTGCCTGATAACCTACCCGCACCCGATATGTTTCTGTCACGTAAAATACGAGCAATGGCAGATTGCGCCTGCGCTTCTTGTTCAGCTATTGGCGTACTTGCATTGTGATTTGCTAAGGGCTCTGGTGAAGACTCTGAGTTTGCAGTAGGTGCAGGTTTAAAACCCTGATCTACAGCGCTACTCATTATATCGTCAAACTGCGAAGCTAACGTTTGCTCAGCATCACTATGTTGCATGTAAGCTTCATCTTCACTTTGGCGCTGGGCTTGAGCATCCGAAACAACATTGGTTTGTGGTTGTTCATTAGCTGAAGCCTGTTGTTCAAAAGCGTTTTCACTTTGTTGAACCGGTTGCTCTACTGCAACTTGGGCAGGCTCATTATTACTTTGTACGACATCATTATTCGATGTCTGAGCAGCAACATTTGGTAAAGGCCCTATCTCAAGGGATTTAGGCTGCTCTGTATTGCTAACTGGCTTAGTATTATTTACAGGGGCACTACTTTGGCTAGCTACAGTGTTTTGCGATGTTTTATTTTTATTTAATATATCTCGCAGTGCATTTGCGCGGCCTTGTTTATTTGGGGCCGGCTCTTCGTTTACTGTGTGTACAGTTTGTTGAGCGTCTGTAGGCTTAAATGCTAATAATCTTAGCATTATCATTTCAAAACCTAAACGAGGCTCTGGTGCCCATTGTAAATCTTTTTTACCATTTAACAGTAACTGATAATAAATTTGAATTTGTTGTGGGCTCGTATGTTGTGCAACATGAGCAATATAATCTACATTTTTTTCATCTAGCCCTGCCGCTTCTGGCACTAACTGGGTTAGTTGGGTCAAATGCGTAAGTGCAATTAAATCATCAAGCAATGCAACATAATTAGGATTACGACTTGCCACCTGTGCAATCTCATCCATTAGCGCAGCGCCATCTTGTGCAAGTAATGCTGCAAGCAAACTTTGGCTATAATGAGTATCCATTAAACCAAGCATTGTTTGTACTGCTTGATTATTAATATCACCATTTGTTTGTGCAATAGCTTGGTCAGTTAAGCTAAGCGCATCACGCATACTGCCATCAGCGGCTTTTGAAATAATGCTAAGTGCATCAGTGTCAAAGCTAAGCTGCTCTTGAGTAAGTACGTGTTCAAGCTGTGTTTTAATTTCACTTTGCGACAAGGCATTTAGGTTGAATTGTAAACAGCGAGATAAAATAGTAACTGGTAGTTTTTGAGGATCGGTCGTCGCCAATAAAAATTTCACATGCTCTGGTGGCTCTTCAAGCGTTTTCAAAAGCGCATTAAAGCTGTGCTTAGAAAGCATGTGAACTTCATCGATTAGGTATACTTTATAACGTCCACGTGTTGGTGCATATTGAACGTTATCGAGTATTTCGCGGGTGTCTTCTACTTTTGTACGAGAAGCCGCATCTATTTCGAGTAAGTCAATGTAGCGCCCTGCTTCTATATCTAAACAGCTGCTACATTGGCCACACGGATTTGCAGATATACCTTCGTCGCAATTTAAGCTTTTAGCAAAAATACGCGCAATAGTGGTTTTACCTACACCGCGGGTTCCAGTGAATAAATAAGCGTGATGCAGTCTATTTTGTGTAAGCGCATTTACAAGCGCTTGCTTAACATGAGACTGCCCAACCAATTCATGAAAGGTTTGAGGACGCCATTTTCTCGCTAGAACCTGATAACTCATCGATTACTCGCCTTCGAATTCAACCAATTTTAGGATTTTAATACCCATTTTTTTGATGCGCTGCTCGCCACCAAGTTCTGGTAGTGATACAACAAATGCAGCATCTGTGGCTTTGCCACCTAGTTTATGAACTAATTTAGCGGTGGCTTCAATTGTGCCGCCAGTTGCTAATAAGTCATCAACTAATAATACTTTATCGCCAGGTACAATTGCATCAACATGCAGCTCTAGCGTGTCTTCACCGTACTCAAGTAAGTAATCTTGACGAATAACTTCGCGTGGTAACTTACCTGGTTTACGAACTGGAATAAACGGAATGCCTAATGCGTAAGACAGTGGCGCACCAAAAATAAAGCCACGTGATTCTGTGCCAATTATTTTAGTAAAACCCTGATCTTTATATTCTGCGATAAACGCGTCAATAGTTGCTTTAAAGGCTTCTGGATTTGCCATTAAAGTGGTTACATCGCGAAACATGATGCCCGGCTTTGGATAATCAGCAATTGTAGTTATGCTGTTTTTGATAATTGCTGGTGTTACTTGAGTCATAATTTTAACTGCTCAATTGTTTATATTACAAAGCAGGTGATTATAACCTTAACTAACCTTTAATTGCGAGTTTGGCGTTACTATAAAAGAAGTATTAACTATGGGGGGGTAATTAAAATAAAGTGGTTCAAGGCTGAAGTAAGCAACAGCCTTAATAAACGCTATGCATTTTAAGTTAAGCTAGTGATCCAGCCTAATATTGCATTTAAACAACCAATCCCTGCAAATACAGCTAAGAAAGCAAGAAAATAAGTAGCATTGAACGGATCTTTAAAGTCTTTATCATCTGACATTGGTACAACCTTTTATTAAGCACGACAAATAAGGCTGCCATAATAGACGATGTAAAATCATCAATAAAGACCTTAATCTTGATTTTTTGTCACAATTACACCGCGTTCAACCATTACATTGAGGGTAACCAATGCGCCTTGAGCAATTTGATCTGCATTAAATTGTGGTGCATGAGCGAATACCTGTTGGCAAACGTCGTCAAATGTCGCTCCATCACTTGCCTCAATAATTGATAGCAACAAAGCAGTCATCGCATTCGTAGCCAGAAATTGAACATCATCATCTTCATCTCTATATACAACAAAATAATTAGGCTGAGGTGATGGCTCTTTTGGTTTAAAGCGATTGCTAATATTTTGAACCGGAAATTGATAACTTAAATTTCTTGCCGTTTTCGATAAATACAAAGCAGAACTAGTAAGCGCTGTTGTTTGTAATTTTTGCTCTTGCTCATCTTCGTGTGCAATCGATACATCTAGCTCTACCCACTCATAATGTGCAAGTTCTAGCATAAACACGGGATCGTATCTTTTCATTTTATAATCACTTGATAAGTAATTAATAAACTCCCCTGCTATATCTAAAAAGTACGGCGAATGACAATCATATTCGCTAAAAAATTTGCGTACAAGGACCAGCCATTGCTTGTCTGTATATAAGGTTTTTAATACCGGAAAACCTGATGATATAAAACCTTCAATGTTATTAAAAAATAGGTCGCGATAAATGGCCATACGTCTGTCTTCGATACCGCTAGGCTTTTTATTTTTTTTAGGCTCGCGAATATGCGCCATAAATTCGTTTTGTATTTCAATAAAGCTCATAACCAGGCACTCTTTTAATATTTATAAAGGCTTATATTAAGCTCGTTGTTTTAAAACAGTTGAAGTAATGTGTTTAGCTTGTAGCTCATGAATTATATCTAACTCTTTGGTTAAAATATTCATGGTAGGGATATTAAAATCGCGCTCAAGCAAGGTTGGAAATACGCCATGCACTTCATATGCTTTATCCAGTAGCTCCCACACAGGATCAATGACATCAGCACCATGTGTATCAACTATTAAGTCATCAGCCTCATTATAATGGCCTGCAACGTGCCCATAGGCAATACGATTAGAAGGCAGCCCAGTTAAAAACGATTGTGCGTTATAGCCATGATTAATCGAATTCACATAAATGTTATTCACATCCAGTAAAAGCTTGCAGTCTGCCTGCTCTAAAATGGTATTTGTAAATTCGAGCTCTGATAATTGCTGTCCAGGAGCGCCATAATAGGAAACATTTTCTATCGCAATTTGCTGCTCAAGTATGTCTTGTACTTGTTTAATACGAGGGACAACATGTGCTATAGCATCTTGTGTAAACGGAATAGGCATTAAGTCATACATATGGCCTGTACCAGAGCAGTAACTTAAGTGCTCACTGAAAATTTTTATATTGTGCTCTTCAAAAAAAACTTTTAAAGATTTAACAAATTCAACATCCAGTGGTTCGGGTGAACCGATAGACAGTGATAATCCATGACACACAAAATTATTTGCATCTGTTAATGTTCTAAATTGCTTTTTAAAGCGTCCACCTAGTTTTAACCAGTTCTCTGGCGCAACTTCCAAAAAATCTACTTGATTAGGTACGTGTTCAAGCAGTTCATCAAGCATTTCTCGTCGTAGGCCAAGGCCCACCATCCCGAAATCTGTACTCTGGATTTGTGTCATAACTACCTCTAACTTATCAAAAAAGGGCCTTAAGGCCCTTTTAGCATAACTTATTTAGAATAAGATATTAACGACCGCCACATTTACCTTCGCCGCACTTACCTTCTTTTTTAGTTTTTTTAGCATCGCCGCCGCATTTACCTTCACCACATTTGCCTTCTGTTTTAGCTTTTGCATCTTTTGCATCGCCGCCACATTTACCTTCACCACACTTGCCTTCTGTTTTAGCTTTTGCATCTTTTGCGTCGCCGCCACATTTACCTTCACCACACTTGCCTTCTGTTTTAGCTTTTGCATCGCCGCCACATTTACCTTCACCACACTTGCCTTCTGTTTTAGCTTTTGCATCTTTTGCATCGCCGCCACATTTACCTTCGCCGCACTTACCTTCTGTTTTAGCTTTTGCATCTTTTGCATCGCCGCCACATTTACCTTCACCACACTTACCTTCTTTAGCGTCTAGTTGGTAACCTGTCACTAATTGTTGAAACTCAAATGGGTTGGCTTGTACATCTGCAGATACAAAGCTTGCAGAGCCAACAACTACTGCACCTAAAGTTAACGCGATTGTATTTTTTTTAACTGTATTCATTTTGTGACTCTCTTTAATCAAGTATTGTAAATCTCAGCAATAAAAATGTATTTTAAATTGCTTGTATGCTTAAGTAGACCTGTACAAGAATAAAAACTTTCATTTATTTTCATAATATTTACTTTTGCGGTTTCTACATTAAATATGGTTGGTAATTACAGATTTATCAATGTGTGATTTACAGGTAAACTATGCGTCCAGTTTTTTATCAAAATTAATCACCTTATGAAACTTGTTTTAGCACCTATGGAAGGTGTCGTTGATTTTAAAATGCGCCAATTACTCACAGACATTGGTGGGTTCGATTTGTGCGTTACCGAGTTTGTAAGAGTGGTTGAAACATGCTTACCTGATAAAGTTTTTCATCGATTTTGCCCTGAACTACATAATAATGGATTTACGCGAGCAGGTACTCCTGTGCGTGTTCAATTACTCGGCCAAGAAGCAAATCCGTTAGCCGAAAATGCAGTAAGAGCAATTGCTTTAGGATCTCATGGGGTCGACCTTAACTTTGGTTGCCCAGCAAAAACCGTTAATCGTAGTCGAGGGGGGGCTGTACTGCTTAAAGATCCTGACCACATGTATACGATTATTAAAGCAGTCCGAGATGCTGTAGATGATAAACATGAAGTAAGTGCAAAAATTCGCTTAGGCTTTGATGACGACAGTAACAGCCAAGAAATTGTTGATGCTGTGGTAAGCGCAGGCGCAAATAGTGTAGCTATACACGCCAGAACCAAACGTGATGGTTATAACCCGCCAGCTTATTGGGAAAAAATTCCACCAATAATAAAAGATAAAAATATTGCCGTTGTTGCCAATGGTGAAATTTGGCAAGTTGAGGACGCAATGCTTTGCCAAAAACGAAGTGGATGTACTGATTTGATGCTTGGTCGTGGCGCCCTTTCGCACCCTGATTTAGCAAAAAAAATTAAAGCTCATGTAAATAATGAACAATATGATGGCCTTCAATGGGAGCATATTATTTATCACTTAATCCACTCTGCTATTCATCAAGACCCTGCAAAAGATGAAAAGTATTTTGCTTCTCGTACAAAGCAATGGCTAGGTTACCTTAAACGCCAATACCCGCAAGCGATCGATTTATTTGATGAAATCAGGCGTTTAAAAAGTAAAGAAGATGTGGCAAGCGTATTAAATAAATACGCCAAAGCACCGCAACTTGATTCAAATCATAACGGCTAACCTAAAGCCTCTAGATAATATCAGTATAACGTGAAGCCAATTTAATAAGGTTGTACTGATAATGCATCATCAAAAAAGACTAAACGATGAAATAGCACAAATTAAATTAAATATATTAACTATGCTTTCTAAATCAGCCTACCCTACACATCAGCATTTAATACAAATTTTAGATAATACAGCAAACAATGAATGGTTAGACTGTGCAGCAGAGAAGCTAGGTCCTGAGTATGCGTTTTTGATCAGTCGCATGACTAAATTAGAAGCGGCGGTCAGCCAAATAGAAATTGGGCAATATGGCTANCTGCTGCGACTGTGAAGAAAAAATACCAGCCAAATCACTTGAACTAGACCCCGCAACTCAACGGTGTACAAAGTGCGCACAATAAGCGCACTTTCAAATCATTATATAATTTGTTGTATAAAGCTAAATGATTGCCCTGGGTAGAGTATTATATCTTCAACTAAATATTGAGCGTCTTCTTGGGTGATTTCTAAGCGCTTCATAAGGTTTACCTTTGCCTGTGGCAAAGTCCACGCATGGTAATGAATGCCAATATCTGATTCCATCATTGCAAGCATCAATGTTTTATCTTTATCAGACATGTTCATATTGCTCGCCATTGCAGGTAAGTCTTGATAATCAGCCTGCCAATCAAGCCCTTCAATTAATTTTTCATCCGATAGATACTGCACTAAAAACGATTTTTTATGAGAAATAGACAATTTACTATCGAATGCAACACGATCTAATGCTTTTATATTTTCATTTAAAATAGTAACCCACTCTAGCGGTGAATGTACTTCGCCACTAAAGTAATTTAGTTTGCTCTGATACCACTGTGACCCATTTGGCAGGCCTCTCAGACCAACACTACCTCTAGGCTTGTAACTAGCTAAATAATCGCTAAAAGCTCTTATATGACTCTTAAGCGCTGGTTGAACGTCATTACTACCTATCGCACTCAATACATAGCTTTGTAGTAGTGTGAGCTCAATTTTATTCAGCTTTAAATTGCTTTGTTTAGCACTGTCTAGCGTATCTTGGGTTAACTTAAGCCAAGTAATAATATTATCCGGCGTACTTTTTGAACCCTCAAAAGCAAGCATGTTTTTTAATACGTCTACTTGAGCCGGCCAATTAAAATAGCGCTCAGGAAAGCGCTCTGCAATAACCAAGTAGTTTACTTGTGCAATTTGATTGAGATTAAGCTCCATACCCATTAGGTTCTGATAAATAGTATGACGTTTAACTAAATACGCATCAGAAAAGACCAATTGCTCTTTAGTAATCCTATCGATTTTTTTAGCGTCTGGTTGTACAAGTGCCATGTTTAAAGTTTTTAAAGCAACTTGTGCGTCTTCAAATGACTCATAAGGTTGAGGCTGCTTTGAACATGCAGCTAAAAATAAGCACAGTAGTAATGAAAAAGAGAGCTTTTTATACATAGTAGTTCCAATAAAAAAAGCCCCAGAGGGGCTTTTTATAAGTTGCTTTAGCTAATTAAAATTAAATTTTAACACCGTTGCGAGCGGCTTTATCTTTAATATATGTAGACCAACCTTTTGCAAACTTACGTGTGCGAGGGTCATCCATAGCTTTAGTAATTGCAGCATATGCTTGCTTATACTTACCTTGATAGTAATACGCTTCAGCTAAATCTGAATAAATAGTACCTTTTTTATCAGAGCCAAGCTCTAATGCTTTGTTCAAACGAACAACAGCAGCACTGAATTTTTCAGATTGTAAAAGTAATGAACCAGCTTTACGGTAAAGTTCAGCGTCGTCATCAAATTTAGCAGCTTCTTCGTAGTACTTAGCAGCTTTTTCTAGATCCTTAGAGCGATGATAGTTACTAGCAATCGCGCTAATATTCTGCTTTGTACGTTTTACTTTTTCACTCTTAACGGCCTTTTCTAGCGTTACAGCTGCTCTAAAAGGTATCTCGTTTAGAGAGTAAAAGTTAGATAAGACTTTATACTCAACTTCATTTTCAAAGTAACCGTTCTTGTAAGCAACTTCCATCGTTGCTAAACCTTTTTGATAGTCTTCGGTTTGTAGGTAATATTTACCTAAGCTAACCCAAGCTTTTTTATCATCAGGCCATACACGAACAATCTCTTCGCCAATCTTAACCATGTTTGCATAATCTTTAAGTTCAAAGTATGCACCCAGTTTTAATTGGTAAGGACCTTTATTAGGTTCTTTTTGAAGTTTAATTGCCTTATCTGCTGGTTCAAAAACATCACGAAATTGCTCTAACTGATAGTTAGCTTGGGCAATACGCGTGTAAACCGTAGGATCTTCTTCACCGGTAAAATCCATCCAAGTAACATAAGCTTTTTTGGCTTCTTGATACTTTTCAGTACCGGCGTATAAATCGCCTAACAGTTTTAGAGTTTGTTCTTGATCAGCAAAGTTTAAAACATCAGGGGCAACTGCTTGCTTAGAGTACTTAATCGCTTCGTCATACTTTTCTTTTTGAGCGTACATGCTACCTAAGTAACGATTTACGGTCGCTTTATCAAAGTCATTCGAAGGTTCAATCTCTCTAAGCAAAACAATTGCTTCATCAACTTTTTCTTCGTTGTACAAGTCAAATGCTTTAATTACCTTTTTACCAGTACGCTCGCCCATGATTTTAGTTTTTGCTTTTTTACGCTCTTCAATCTTTGCGTAATCTGGCGCTGCTAAAACAGATGCACTTAAAGTAGCACCCGACACAGACATAAGAATCGCAAGAGCAGTTACTTTAGAAAAATTTCTCATTACTCGCCTCCTTAGTTGCCTTGGTTAAGTTTAAAGTCTAATTGAACTTGTAAACCTGGTTGTTTCTGTGGTTTTCCGTCAATGATCTTAGGACGGTACTTCCACTTACGCAGTGCGCGTTTAGCTTCACGGTCAAAGATACGTTTTGGATCTGCGTCAATTACTTCAACGTCAGTTACTCCACCTAACTCATCAATTGTGAATGAAAGTTGTACCCAACCTTCTTTGCCATCACGTGCTGCTTGCGTTGGATATTTTGGTTCTATACGAACGATAGGTGTCGCATCACCATCTCGTCCAAATGCACCAGGACCACTTAGTCCACCAGCTGAACTACCAACATCAATGCTACCCATGTTAAATGACATAGCACCAGGGTTTGGATTATTATTTTCCGGCTGTGGCGGCTGCGGTTTAGGCGGCTGCTTTGGCGGTGGTGGAGGAGGAGGCGGTACACGCTTCCTCTCCTGCACCTTAGATTCAGGCGGATTCGTCATTATTTCGACTATGATCTGCTCTTTTTGTTCCGTATTACGGTCAGCCCCACCAGAGATGAGGAAGGCCATGAAGTAGAACAAGCCGAAAGTAACTGCCCCACCTGCAATCAGTGAAAACAGAAAACGAATCATTACTGATCTCCAGCTATTGAAATTCTAAGGTTGTCACCCGTCGCTTTAATCTGGTCCATAACTTTAACCACTGTGCCGTGTTTAGCTTCTTTATCAGCTTGTATAATCACAACTTCAGTAGGTTGTTCTGCTAATAAACTTTCGATTTTTGCTGAAATACGTTCAACATCAATTTGTTGTTTATCAACCCAGATTTCGCCGTTACTACGAATAGCAATAAAAATGTTAGCATTTTTTTGCTTAGTAGCTTGGGCAGCTTTTGGTTTATTGACCTCGATACCAGCCTCTTTAACGAACGATGTAGTTACGATAAAGAAAATAAGCATGATAAATACGATGTCAAGCATTGGCGTCATATCAACCGCTGCTTCTTCTTCTTCACGAAAACGTTGTTTACGTGCCATATTTAATTCTCTCTCTAGTGATGAGGCATACTATCAATAAGTTTGGCTTTCACCATTTTAGCTTTTGTCTCAAGACGTGAGCTAAAAAATACTCCAGATAGTGCCGCAACCATTCCAGCCATTGTTGGGATTGTTGCCATTGAAATACCTGATGCCATTAAGCGTGCATTACCCGTACCCTGGTTGGCCATGGTTTCAAAAACCGAGATCATACCAGTAACAGTACCAAGTAAGCCTATTAAAGGACAAACAGCTACTAATGTCTTAATCAACAACATACGCTGATCTAATTTTTCAGACGCTTCAGAAATCCATGCTTCACGGATTCTGTGTGCGTACCAAGACGTAGTGTCTTGGCGGGCATCCCACTTTGCTACAATTTCTTTCGCTGTGCGAGGAAACTCTGCAAGTAGAAACCAATAGCGCTCAATCATTAAAACCCACATCAGAAAGAGTGCTATCGCGACCACGTATAAAACCTGGCCGCCTGTGCCAACAAAATCCCTGATAGATTCCCATATCTCCATCAGGACTAGCATTAGGCTTTCTCCTTCTCCGCGTGAGTAGCAACGATACCCGCGCTTTGCTCATCAAGGATGTGTAATACCGACTTACTACGACCAGCTACAAGAGCATGAAGTAGAATTAGTGGTAATGCAGCAATTAGACCTAGCGCTGTAGTTACAAGTGCTAGAGAGATGTTACCTGCCATGATCTTCGGATCACCCGTACCGAACAATGTGATTGTTTGGAACGTTAAGATCATACCGATTACTGTACCTAGTAGACCTAGTAATGGTGCGATTGCAGCAAGAATCTTAATTATGTTGATACCAGCTTCGATGCGCGGCGTTTCACGTAGAATCGCTTCATCAAGTTTAAGCTCAAGGTTTTCAACATCTTGGTTCTTGTTGTCATGGTACACTTTAAGAATACGACCCAGTGGGTTATTTGTATTCGGTGTAGCAACATTTTTAAGCTGGCTCTTAATCTTACTAGTAGTAAGTGTAAGGTCAACAAAGCGAATTAGAGTAATTAGCATACCTAAAGCTAGTAAAGCTGTAATGATATAACCAACTACGCCACCTTGATGGAAGTATTCCATAAGTGTCGCTTTTTGAGTGTTGATACGTAAGATAGCACCACGAGTCGGATCGATATAAACACCAGCGTAGTTATCTGGTGATGTATTTTCAAGATCAGTGATACCGTCTAAGATATAGCTATCAGGCTGTTTACCTAGAGGCTGAATAGACTTAGTTTCTGGTGAATAAATTAAGTAACCATCGTCTGTAACTAAGTTAAAGTTACCGATACGCGTTACTTTCTTCATTGACGGGTTACCGTCAAGACCAGCAACTTCAGTTTCAAAAGTTGAAACTTTAGCTGATTCAGTCATTTCTGTTTGAAGTGAAATCCAAAGCTCTTCAAGTTCACGAACAGTTGGAAGTTCTTTAGCAGCAGCTAATGAACGTAAGATTTCTGCACGGCCAGGTTTCTCAGCACTAACTAGTGATGCTTCGATAGAACCGATAGCGTCTTGAGCTGCACGACGTACAACACCAAACATCTCACCCAAAGTACCTTGAGCACTTTGAAGAGCAGCTTCTTTTTCAGCTAACGTGTTTTCATTTTGTGCATATTGCTTAGTTAAGCTTTCACCACGAGACTTCTCAGAAGCAAGTTGGCTTTTAGCTTTATTAAGTAAAGATTGCTTGTCAGCACGATCTGATAAGAACTCTTGTTCACGTTTCTTATCGATTTTACCTTCAGAGATACGCTCTTGCTTTACTTGCTCAAGTATTTTATCTAGAGCTCCAGTATTTGCATGTGCATTTAACGCGGTACCTGCAGAAACAGTTAGTACTGCGGCAACAGCAAAACCTTTAAATAGTTTCTTCATTATTGATTACTCCGCGCCAAAGATAGGTAGTTTAACAAGTTCTAATGTCGCTTGCTTACGCGCCATACGAATAACTTCTTTAACAGGTTTTAGGTATTCTTCACCTAATTCTTTCCACTGTTTAGTGTTGTTATCCCACACCCAAGCATGTTTCAAGTCAAAAGACTGAGCAACGTAAGTAATACGACCTAACTGACCGATATCAACGTTAATACTTTTGCCATCAACTTCTAGTGTACCTTGTGAAGCAGATACAAGTGAGCTGTATGCTGTTTCAATAGTGTAAGCTTCAAGTACTTGACGGAATTTTTCAGACGTCGTTACAGACGCAGAAACCATGATTTCACGTAGTCTTTCAACACGTGCTAAACGCGTTTCTAGATTAAATGGAACGTCCGCTTTGATGAATTGCTCAAGCGTATCGATCATGCGATACATCAAAGGCACAACGTTTTGTTTCGTGTTATCAATCGTAGCGATTTGACGATCAAACGATTCAATAGACGCGTTTTGGCTATCAACCAAGCGCGACACGTGATCGTTATACACTTTCATTAGTTCAGTCTCATCAACAACGCTACGGTACTCAGCGATTAGCTCCTGAGTTTGACCATATACATTGTCAATTTTAGTTTGAGACTTAACCGCAGCCTTTTGAATTTGTTGACCTGCTTTTTGCACGTCATTCAAAGGATCTGCAATCACATTGCTGCTTGCAAATGCAAATGCGCCAACCAACGCAGTTGCTACAAGACTCTTTCTGATTTTAACAGACATAGTTCCCAACCAATTAAGTAATGTTACTTTTATAATTTAATTATCCTCCGAAGAGAACAACCCTGATATCTTTTAATAGATATCAACCTTCCAATAATGCTAAATGCAATTAGCGCTGTCAACTTGATGTTTACTAATCTCTGCAAATAAATAGCTAAGTTAATGCTTAAACAAAAGTACTAGCACACAACTGTTAACATTATTGCAACTAAGCTTTTGCTTAATATTTCGATTAAAGCCTTTTGAGGGGTGTATTTATTCGCATTGTACTGACATAAAACAACATTATTGCAACATTTAGCCAAAGCTGAATTCGCACTGAAAAAAAACAAAAAAAAATATAGATAGATATAACAAAAGTTATTTTTTAAACGATTTCAGCACATTTTATCTCCCCAATAACACTTCATCTGAAAAAACAAACCATTTGTCGCACAAAAAAACAACACTGGATAATCTCTAATACCGCCCACCTTGCTTTATGCACGCAATACCTAAAGCCATTTATAAAACGTGTTTCCCATAAATAGTAATAATAAGTTTCTTTTAGCAAGGCCTGAAATAGCCAAATAGCTTTCGATAATTAGACGAGTTACATTTACCGCTTTAGAGTGCTCATTAATACTATTTAACAGTTAAATTTATTTAGTAACAAAGTTAATCACAAAAAGTTGCTCAACTTTAATAATAATGGACTATAAATGATGCCTAACGCTTCCATAATAAGCTATCAGAGGCCTATAGAGGCTCCCTTGCCCATTTATAGTTAAAGTACAAAACTTCAACCTGATTGCACTAGCAAGACTTACACTAAAATTTACACAGATTGTTATTTGGCATCATTTTTATGTATATAAGTATCGGATCAGTTGGATAAATTGTAAGGGATGTTTTAAATGCGATAGAAAGTGGTTCGATTGTATAAGTTATTCAGATAATTGAATTTTGGGTTTGTATTAAAATAGAAAATTTAAGAATATATGAAATTTGTGTTCAAGGATTTAAAAAGAAGGATTTTATTAATTATGTACATAGAGAGGAATTATGGTGAAACAGAGACCTGCTTCACCAAGATGAACTAGAGTTCACATAATAAATTATGCTGCTTCTACGTTCTCAGCTTCAGGGCCTTTTTGACCTTGTTTGATGCTGAATGTCACTGCTTGACCTTCGCTAAGAGTGCGAAAACCAGAACCAGTGATTGCGCTGAAATGTACAAACACGTCAGGACCATTTTCTTGTTCAATGAAACCAAAGCCTTTAGCTTCGTTGAAAAACTTTACTTTACCAGTAACCGACATACTAAATTTTCCTGTAAGTCAATAATTAAAATTCAGCCATATTATTATGGCAATATCCTCCCTGAGTCAATGCTCAAAAATATGGAGGTACAGTACAGGAACAAGTAATAACCTAACCGGTAACCTTAAACGCAGCACAATATCCGTAAATTCAATACATAAAAACTCAAAGCAAGGTAAGATTAACACATTATATTTTTTTTCGCTCTATTAATTGGGAATTATTTATTAAAAATATAAATTTGTTTCAAATCGCCTTTAACTGACTAATTTCCAAGCAAAAACTATAAAGTATTATTGTAATATATATTGCTATAAACGCGTATAAAAGCCCTCTACAACAGCAATACTGTCAAATAACGCTTCAATAACATCAAAAATACAAACAAAAAAGCCGCTTTAAAAATTAAGCGGCTTTTGGTTTAAATATAAAATATTAACTATTTAACAGACCAATCAATAGTATCTTCTGCTTTTATAGGCACAACTTCAGAGTCGCCTAGGGTATAACTTGCAGGTACGTCCCATGGTTTTCTTTGTAATGTTATTGTATCGGCATTACGCGGCAACTCATAAAAGTCAGGACCAAAGTGGCTTGCAAATCCTTCAAGCATGTCCAAAGCTCCTGCGTCTTCGAATGCTTCAGCGTATAACTCAATAGCGGCATGAGCCGTATATGCACCAGCACAACCACAAGCAGCTTCTTTTTTATCTTTATAATGTGGTGCAGAATCAGTTCCTAAGAAAAACTTTTTATTTCCACTTATAGCTGCGGCCATTAATGCTTGCTGGTGAATGTTACGTTTGAGGATTGGCAAACAGTAATAATGTGGGCGAATTCCACCCGCTAACATATGATTACGATTATAAAGCAAATGATGAGCTGTAATTGTTGCTGCTACATTGCTAGGTGCATTAACTACAAACTCTACTGCATCTTTAGTTGTAATATGCTCTAGTACAATTTTAAGTTCAGGAAAGTCACTTACCACATCCCCTAAAATCGTCTCTAAAAATACTTTTTCACGGTCAAAAATATCAATTGATGAATCAGTAACTTCTCCGTGTACTAACAGCAACATACCTACTTCTTGCATTGCTTTTAAAACCGGGTAAATATTTTTGACTGATGTAACACCCGAATCAGAATTGGTTGTAGCGCCAGCAGGATACAGCTTTGCAGCTACTATTTTACCCGTTGCTTTTGCTTTCTTTATTTCATCTGGTGTCGTTTTATCAGTAAGGTAAAGTACCATTAAAGGCTCAAAGGCACCTTGTGGGCCTGCTGCCATAATACGTTCTCGATAAGAAAGAGCGGTATCAGTACATGTTGCCGGCGGAACAAGGTTTGGCATAATAACAGCGCGACCCATGTATCTGCTAATGTCTCGTACAGTATCCTTTAGCTGGTCGCCATCACGTAAATGTACATGCCAGTCATCTGGGCGAGTGATAGTAAGGGTTGTTACAGAGTTTGTATTATTGCTTGTCATTACTTTGTTCCAAGGCTGAATTTATCCGATCATAGGCATATGATGTTTTCGAGTAAAGATTTTATTAAAAATAATGCATATGTTGATGACATTATCGAGTTGTGTGATTAAAGCTTAATACTCCAATTCAATTGGGATTAGCCATTGTTATTACTTACAATTAATTAAAGTCATTCGTCATAATAATTTACAGCCAATTAAAACCACTCATCGCTTTATTTTGTACAAAATCCAAGATTAGGTTAACTTAGCTACGTATTTAAAAATAAAAAGAATAATATAAATTGCCTATGTCTTACAAAAATAATGCCTCAAGAGCACTTGAGATAAAAACTGATCAACTGAGTATTATCAATCAATTTTCATCAAGCTTATTGCAACTAGACACACTAGACGAGCTATTTGAGTATGTTACAACGCACGTTGTTAACCGTTTAGGATTTGTTGATTGCGTTATTTACCTTGCCGATAACAATGCTTATACATTAAATCAAGTTGCCTCGATGGGTATTGCTCACGCCCGTGACAAATATCAAGCCGAACGTAAAGTAATACGTTTTAGTGAGGGAATTACTGGGGCTGTAGCCACAACTGGTAAAGCCGTAGTAATCGATGATGTAACAAAAGATAGCCGTTATATCGCAGATGAGCGCCCTGCCCAATCAGAACTATGCGTCCCTCTTATATATAAAGAACAAGTTTTAGGTGTTATTGATTGTGAGCACCCTATTAAAGGCTACTTTACAAACGCACATCTTGAAATTCTTACAACAGTTGCCCACTTACTCAGTGCTAAAATTAACCAGGTAAATACGGTAAATAACTTACAAAAAACAGTTGAGCAACTTAACAACGCACAAAAATTAGAAAATAGCTTATTACAAATAGCCAACCTAACCTACAAAGCTAACGACTTAGATACCTTCTTTGAAGCCTTGCATTCAATTATCAATAACTTACTTCGTGCTGATAACTTTTTTATCGCTTTATATGACAAAAAAGTAGATATACTTGACCTTGTTTATATAGTCGAAGAAGGCATAAACACCAAAACACATCAAAAAATATCTAAAGAACAGCTAAAAGACACTGCTTCATATTACCTACTGCAAACAGAGCAAACCTTATTACTCAATAAAGATGCCTTTCAAAGTCATATAGATAACGGTGATTTTAAAATGGTAGGCAGACAATCAGAGTCTTGGTTGGGTGTTCCATTTAAAACAAGTGATCGTATAAGCGGTGTTATTGTTGTACAAAGCTACGATAAAACACTGCAATACAACGAACACGACAGCGCTCTTCTAACTTACGTAAGTCGCCAAATAAGTATGGCAATTGATAGACAACTAGCCCGACAAGAGCTCGAGCATAAAGCATTGCATGACGAGCTTACCGGCCTTGCTAACCGCTCATTACTCATTGAGAGAATAAAGCATGCTATTTTACGTTTAACGCGTGCTAAAAAAAGTACTAGCCATGCCCTGCTGTATCTAGATTTTGATCGTTTTAAAAGTATAAATGATTCGCTAGGGCATGAAGTCGGAGACCATTTTCTTATAAAAATATGCGACTTAATTAAAAGTACAGTACGAAGCACGGATACATTTGCTCGTTTAGGCGGTGATGAGTTTGCTATTTTCATGGAAAATATCACACATAAAAACCAAGTTAATGAAGCTTTAAACAGAATTAAAAGCGCATTATCAAAACCTCTTAATGTAGATAGCCACTTACTTCAAGCTTCTACTAGTATTGGTATTGCCTATACCGACAACATAAACGATAAAGCTTATATATTACTGCAACAAGCTGATGCTGCTATGTATGAAGCAAAATCCACCGGGCGTGGACAAGTTAAGTTTTTTAATAACACGATGCGTAAAAAACTTAAAACCCATGCCGATATCGAAAACGACTTGCAACACGGTATAGAACACAACGAATTTGAACTCTATTTTCAGCCAATTTTTACAATTACCACAAGTGAAGTTATCGGATTTGAAGCACTTGTGCGCTGGCATCATCCAAAAAAAGGATTTGTACCACCTAATGACTTTATACCGATAGCTGAAACTACAGGGCAAATTATAAATCTTGATTTACATTTACTTGATTTAGCCGCTCAGCAGATTTCTAATTGGCACCAGCAAGGTCATCGCTTTTTGAAAGTAACGGTTAATGTATCGTCACGACATTTTGCAAGCCTCGATTTTGTAGCGCAAATACATTCTATTTATAATAAATACCAATTACCTCTGGGTTCTTTATGTTTAGAAATTACCGAATCAGGCTTAATAGAAAATCTAGAACTCGCCACTCAAATAATAGAAGGTCTTTCACCTTTAAAAGTAAAATTGTGCCTTGATGATTTTGGAACGGGTTATTCAGCACTGGGCTACTTGCACCAACTGCCTATTCATATTTTAAAAATAGATAAAAGCTTTATTGACCACCTACAAGATTCCACCAACCCACTTGTTGAAGCCATTTTATCACTTGCGCAATCATTAAAACTTGAAGTTGTTGCTGAAGGGATAGAAACACTTGAACAATTAGCCATTTTACAATCCACCGCGTGCGACTATGGCCAAGGTTTTTTAAAGTCAAAACCGGTCACAGCCAAAGAAGCCATATTACTTATTAATAAGCCTTTATAAAAAGAGCCAGCGAGTTGGTCGCTGGCTTAGGTATTACGTATATACTCATCCATTAAACTAAAGCTAAAAAGCAAAATGACTTTAGTTTTTAAACCACAACCTAAAGTAACCATTCCCCACCCCACACAGTTATTTATATAGTCAAAATTCACACTGAGGTGAAGCACACCGCAATCGATATACTTAAAATACAACATGAAGCAAACTCATCTAAAACTCATCAAACCAGTTTTTGAATGACTTTTATCGTTACTAATTCTAATATTTTCGCGATTCATAGCAACAAACTGCAATAAACCACAATAAATCGCAAACTTTTAGCCATCTAGACGTTGAAACGTTTTTTGTATAGGCGTAGTATGTGGTTAATCTGAGCTGAACTCACTTTTCCCATGAGAATTTTTAAAGATGATTGGTATTAAACATTTAAAAACCATAGCAACCCTAAAAGAAACAGGATCTTTGGTTAATACAGCACGAGAGTTATTTTTGACACAGTCTGCTTTATCTCATCAAATCAAAGATTTAGAGAATAAATTAGATTGCCAATTATTTGAGCGTAAAACTCAACCAGTCCGCTTTACCCCTCAGGGAATGCTATTACTTGAGTTAGCTCACGAAATATTACCAAAAATGGAAGCGACTAAATGCCGTTTGAAAGAAAGCTTAAATCAGCCTATTTCTCAACTGCGTTTAAGTGTGGAATGCCATGCATGTTTTCATTGGTTATTGCCTACTATTAAAGAATTTAATAACTTTTGGCCTGATATAAAAATTGATTACGAGCGCGGCTTTAGTTACGACGCTATTCCTGACTTACTAAGCGATGAGCTCGATTTAGTTTTAACATCTGACATACGTGAACCCGACACATTAGAGTACGCGCACTTATTTGATTTTAAATTGAAGCTTATTGTGGCACCGGATCATGAACTTGCTAAAAAAGCGTATGTAACAGCGCTTGATTTAAAAAACGAAACTATTATTTCATACCCTATCCCGCGTGAACGCCAAGATATATTTAAGCATTTCATTCAAAATGCACGTTTTGACGGTACGTTAAAAACGGTTGATCAAGGATTACTTATTTTTCAACTAGTAAGTGCCGGCATGGGCGTTGCCGCTTTACCTGATTGGCTAGTTACACCTTATGAAAGCCAAGGCTTAATTAAATCAATTCCTTTGGGCGCTCTTGGCCTTACTCGTCCTATGTATTTAGCGATGAAAAAAGACATGAAAGATAACCCTGTTTATCGTCACTTTTTAAATACGTGTAAGCTAAATAACGGTCGATAATCATCAATATAATGAGTAATATCGCTGTAATTAACTCTACAGCGTTTAACTCTTATGTTTGTTATTAAAAAAATGATTGGTGGCTTACTTATGCCACTGCCTCTATTTGGTTTATTTGCGTGCCTGATGCTCCTACTCGCATTTAAAGGCCGCAAATCAGCTCTCTTCTCATCTACTTTAAGCTTAATTGTATTACTTGCATTGAGCACTCCCTTTATCGCCAATTTAATTATTCAAAATAATGAACCTGCGTCGCTTGCATTTAATACCCTAAAGCATCCAAAAATAGACAAAATAGTTGTACTAGGTTGCGATATAAACCCAAACCCAGCACTCAGTGCTAATAATCAATTAGGTAATTGTGCGCTAACGCGCTTAGTCGAAGGTGTAAAACTGGCAAAGCACTACCCTAATGCAGAGCTTATAGTGTCAGGCGGGGGTTATAAAAATACCACTAATAGCGGGCTTATGTATCAAACGGCAATTAGTTTAGGTGTTAATAAGAGCCGTATATTCCAAAACCCAAAAGCAATGGATACAGGTGAAGAAGCTAAGTTACTGGCATCAAAATTAGTCGACTTTAAGGTTGCACTAGTAACATCTGTACTGCACATGCCACGCGCAAAAGACTTATTTAATGCTCAAGGTATTGAAGTCATAACCGCAGCCACTGATTATCATAATTTTGCTGCACTTCCATGGAGCAAACAGTTTATTCCCAATGCTCATGCCTTACTTGTGGTTACGCAATACAGTCACGAAGTAGTAGGAAACACATGGATAAGTTTGCGCCGCTGGATAGATCCAGAGGCACTGTAGCTCATTTCGTCTAACTAACCTGAACTCTAGATAATAAATCTATCTCAAGTAGAGTTCAGGTTAACTAATAGATAGCCTAGTTAAACTGGGTTATCTATGTCTATAAATGTCACATCAAAACCATGCTCTTGAGCAAGTAACTCACCCAGAGCTTTTACACCATAGCGCTCTGTTGCATGATGCCCTGCGGCAAAAAAATCAATGTTTTGCTCACGAGAACTATGAATTGTTTGCTCCGATGCCTCACCCGTTAAATAAGCATCAATGCCTTGCTCTGCAGCTAAATCAATATACCCTTGCCCACCACCAGTACACAGTGCAATGGTTTCAATTTTAGCTGAACGTACTAAACTTGTGAGTGGGGTTCGATTTAGCACTTTTGCAATTTTATCTGCAAAATCTTCACCACTTAATGGTGTTTTTAAACGCCCTTTCATTGCTACGCTATTTGAAGTTGGCTCTAGCCCTGTTTCAATTTCAATATCCAATAACTTTGCAAGTTGCGCGTTATTGCCAACTGCTGGATGAATATCGAGTGGTAAGTGATAGCCAAATAAATTAATATCGTGTGCTAATAACGCACCTATACGACGCTTTTTCATTCCCGTTATTGGTTGGGATTCCCCTTTCCAAAAAAATCCATGGTGAACTAAAATAGCATCTGCTTGTTGCTCAATGGCAGCATCTATTAATGCTTGACTTGCGGTTACACCCGTCACAATTTTTTTAATTTCGTTTTTACCTTCAACTTGTAAGCCATTTGGGCAAAAATCTTTAATTAATTGAGGTTTTAAAATGTCATTTAGGAGTTGGTTAAATTCTCTACGTTGCATATAACTTACCTTACTTAGCACTGAATTTTGTGCAAATTTTGGCGTTTATAGCCCTAAAATGGAAGGAAAATCGCAAAAAATTGAAAAACTGTTTTAAAATAGGTATAAATACCTCTTCTTTATCTGTGTTCACAACGTATAGGGTCTCTGATGAGCAAACTAGACAAAACAGAAGTGTTATCTGCCTTTGAAGCAGCGTACGAAACTGCCAATGGTAAAAAACCTGAAATCACAACTAAACCTGGTTGGTACAGCATTGATGGCGGTAAAAATTTACGCCTAGCTGACGTAGCAGAGCTTACTAAAAAGTTAAACTCTGGTAAAACAACTAAAACGAAAAAACCAAAAGCAGCTGCGCCTGTTAAAGCACAGAAAAAAGCGCCATTCACTGTTGTTACCGAAAACGAAGAAGGTTACACAGCGGAAGAACTTTGGATTGTAATTTTAGCTCGTAAAGATCATGACTGTCGCTTACCGCGCGGTGTTGTTTAATCAACATTTATGATTTTTAAAAGAAACCGCGTTAAGCGGTTTTTTTATGTGCGCGATTTGCTAAAAAATATCTAAAAATTATATTAATTATCGTCTTCCAACCTTAATTGCACATTTAATCAAAAAAAATAGAGCCTTATAAGTTGAGTAAGACTAAAAAAAGCGGCTATGTAGCCGCTTTCAAAAGATCAAAATAAATTATAACTTTTCGAAGTAAAGTGGTTCGCGCTCTTTTTTACCCATTTCACTCATTGTCTCTGCATTGAATAAGCGACCATTGATCATGGTGTAATCTACTTTATCCGAATCTCGAATATTTTTAAGCGGATCGCCATCTATAACCATTAAATCTGCCAGTTTGCCCACTTCAAGCGAGCCTACGTTTTTATCAAGCCCTAAATACTTAGCCGGATCAATTGTCGATGCACGTATAGCTTCAAGTGATGTCATTCCGCCTTGTGCAAACATCCACATCTCCCAGTGTGCACCTAAGCCTTCACGCTGACCGTGAGCACCTAAGTTAACTAATACACCTAGGTCTTGCAGCTCAGCAGCAACGCGTGCGTTATTAAAGTGATTATAGTGATGATCGGGCGCTTTAATGCGGCGCATAGAGCGTGGTAATAATTGGTTTTTAGGCACAAATTTACTTAAACGCGGATGATTCCACACATCAGTTTTATCGTACCAGTAATTTTCACCCCAAATGCCACCATAAGCCACTACAAGTGTTGGTGTATAGCCAACATCACTTTGCGACCATAACTGCTTTATATCGTCGTATATGTTCTCTACAGGGATTGAATGCTCGATACCTGTGTGTCCATCTACAATCATACTTAAGTTATGTTGTAATAATGATCCACCTTCTGGTACTACCATCATTTCAAGCATCCGGCCTGCTTCAATAACTTGTTGGCGCTGCTCACGACGTGGTTGGTTATACGATTTAACACTAAACGCCCCTACTTTTTTAAGGCGCTCTAAATGAAATTTAGCATCGTCTAACGAGTCAATATGCGACGTATAACCTGGCATATTTGCGCCATATAAAATAGTACCGGTTGAGAAAATACGCGGGCCAACAATCATGCCTGCCTTTTGCATTTCGCTTGCGGTAAATATTTCTGAGGTATCGTTTGATGGATCGTGAATTGTAGTAACACCTAGCGCTAAACCTGCAAAGTTTTTCCAGTTTTGCTCAGGTATAATTTCGTCACTTGCTTGCGAGCCATGTGCATGAGCATCAACAATACCAGGCATAATAGTTTTACCTGTTACATCAATAACCTCAGCACCTTTAGGAATGCTTATATCGCTGGCTGTACCAATAGCTTTAATATGCTTGCCATCAGTAATAATGACACCATTTTCAATAACCTTTTCGCCGTCCATAGTTATAATTTTTGCACCAGTGAGCGCAATCATACCTTTAGGCTCTGCCATTTTTTTACTGAAACCGATATTATCGCCACTTTTCACTTTAAAGTCGGCATCTTCGGCTTTGTTAATGGCAAACATCCCCTCAAGGCTTGCATGATAAAGCTCAGGCCCTAATGTCCAATAAAGCGTGTTGCTCTTAGCGCTCCAACTAATGTTTTCACCAGCACGTACCGATAACTGCTCTATTGGAAATTGACTGTCTTTAGGCCCAATATTAATTGTTTTACCACTTTGAACAAACGGCGTTACAAATACTTTAAATCGCTCAGCAAAAGCCAGATATTGCCCATCTGGTGATACTCTAAATTCAGTCGCATGCTCTGACTCGTATAGTTTGCGAACTTTTTTACTTTCAAGCTCAACTACACTAAGCGTTGGTTTTGGCCAAGGACTCATTATAAAAACGCGATCGTTTGCATCTCCAAATTGTGGTTGATAACCACTTTTTGAAATAAGCTCACTTTTACCGCCTTTTGCGCTTACGCTATAAACCCCCGGATTAAGTGACCACTTAGGGTTTAAAATACTGCCCCCCGTGGCTTTTCGATAAACAACCGTTTTCCCATCTGGACTAAACGTAGGCTCTACGTACTTGCCAGGCTCTTTAGTTATTGTATCGCCACGACCACTGCGCGCAGACACAACCCTTACAGACCCTTGTTTGTTGTCATCCCATGTGGTGTAAACTATTTTTTTACCATCGCGAGAGTACTGTGGAAATAATTCGTAATGATCAGTTTGCTTTGTTAAACGCTTAATTTTACCCGACTCTAAATCGCGTTTATAAATATGCCCAAGCGCTTCAAAAATTGCCGTTTCGCCATCTGGGCTTACTTGCACATTACGCAGCATTTTTACATCAAATTCATCAGTATCTAAGTTTTGTGTAAAGCGCACTGCTTTTTGAATTTTTTTAGTGGTTTGCACTTTAAAAGGAATGGTTTTTACAGATTTGTCTGCAACATCTAGCTTGTGAATTGTACCACCAGCCCAAAATACTAACTCTTCGTTATCGGGGGTCCATGCAATAGTTGGGTATACACCATGAATAGCCCATGTTTCTTGCATATCTCGCTCAAGCTTATCGTAAAGCTTAGTGTGCTCACCGCTAGTTAAGTCATATAAATACAAGCTAGTTTGAAAGTCATCACGCTTTATATAAGCAAGCTTTTTACCATCTGGTGATGGTGTAGGCCTAATAGCACCGCCCATCGTATCGATTATGGTTTCAATTTCACCCGTTTCACGGTCGTAGCGCTTAATTTTATAAATGCCCGCTACAGAATCCTTTGAATAATGAAAGGTTTTACCGGGTGTTGCATCATGCGAAAAGTATACATAACGACCATCAGGTGAAAACATTGGCTCACCTAAATCTTTTTGATCGTTCTCGCGTTTTGTAAGCTGTACGCCCTTGCCACCCGCTTTGTGATACAACCACACTTCACCTGCTCCCAATGAGCGGCTAGCTGTAAAGTGTTTACGCGCAACTAAGTAGTCGCCATCAGGACTCCATGCAGGACTATTTAGTAATCTAAAGGTTTCATCGGTAACAGCGTGTTGATTTTCACCATTTAAGTCCATTATCCAAATGTTATCGCCACCACCTTGGTCGGAGGTAAACGCAATACTTTTGCCGTTAGGACTAAAGCGTGGTTGCATTTGCCATGCAATATCAGAGGTGAGCTTTGTGGCTGTACCACCACTCATTGGCATAGTATAAATATCGCCAAGTAAGTCAAACACCACGGTTTTACCATCAGGGCTAATATCTATATTCATCCATGTGCCCTGATCAACGCTAATTGCAGCGTCAACAAATTGCCCCTTAGGTGAATCTACTTGCCATTTTTGTTCGTCTTTTTCAGCGGCATTTACCTGCCCTATCGCTAATGACACCGACAGCGCCAATACTGTATGAAGCATTTTTTTCATGCGTTTCTCGCTTGTTATTGTTGCAGTAAAAACTATTTCACATGATTGCAACAAAAACAAACGCAACTTGCCAGCGTTATATGATAAAGCGCGGTTTATGTAGGTTTAATGCCAAACAATAGGGTCAAATTGATAGTAATTAACGAGCATACTGTAAATTTCAGGATCGTATCGGCGAAGCTCTGCGGGTTTTTCGAGGAAGGTTTCGGTGAGTACAGCAAAAAACTCAGCTTCGTTAGTCGCACCATAGCTGTGAATAACATGCGGCATGCTATAGGCAACATGGCTTTTTAACTGGGTGAAAGCACGGCTAAATACTCGGCCCCACTCTTTGTAATCTGCTGAGCTTTTTAAAATGGGCGTACCCGTTGTTTTACCTGTTTCTTGATCGAGTTGATGCGCAAACTCATGAAATACCAAGTTATGTCCATCGCTTGGTAAACGATTACCCTCAAGTACATCATGCCAGCTTAAAACGAGCGTGCCGCCAGGCCATGACTCGCCTAGTCTTACCGTATTATGGTAACTCACAAGTCCTGCACTATCGCGAGTTGATTGCGCAGCGTAATAAGCACTTGGATATAATAAAATTTCTTTTACATTTCTATATAACGGCCACGGTTTATTAAGTACTAATACACACGCATCGGCGGCAACAATTAACTTCATTGCAGACGTTAGCCTTAAGCCATCACAACCGACAAAGCGTTTTTCGTTTAAAAACCACGTAATATGTCGCTCTAATTTTTCTCTGTCGGCGTCGGTCATTTTTTTATAGATGGGCATGCAACGCAGTAAAATATCTTTTTGCTGCGAATTTAAAGCAAAGTCTTTATATTTACTGCGCCATAATCGGTTTTGAATTGATGGCCAACGCCAGAAAATCACCACAAAAAGAATTAAAACAACAATTAACAGTCCATTTATCATGGGGATTTCCTGAGCTAAGGTATGGTATATAAATATGTCCAGCACACGTGTTTTTCAAGCATACAAGGTTATGTATTTGAATATAAAGTAATTCACATCGCATTGCTTATAGATTACTTATAAATTGTTTACTGCTTTGCACTGCCGTTACTGATGTGTTTAAAGTTAATTTTTGCAAAAGGTATCAAATGTACCTTGCAATGTGCTTATAAATTTCGCTACGTGCAAACCATCCATTAATGAATGGTGTACATCGATAGCTAAAGGCATTGTGCCTGTGTGTTTATCAAACTGACCAAATACAAATTTAGGAATGCCTAAACTCTGCCCTTCACTAAATGCATGCGAAAACGCACTAAAATTCAGCCACGGCAAAACAGATATATGAATTAAATCAGCCTGCCCTTCTGTTTGAGCAAATGCATCAGAAAATAACGGCTGTAATTTCGCTTTTTTGCTTACGCCACTTGCATGATTTGCAAACTCTTTAAACTCGCCTGTGCTGTTAAAATAACTAAAAACAAACGTATCGTTTTCAGACAACTCAACCACACTTGCGCGAACACTATTAAGTAACCATGGTTGATTATCTATTATACGTAGCATTATTGAATCGTACTCATGGCACGCTTTTAAGGTGCAATATACATACGCTTGAAAAAAAGAAAATTGATTGGTTTTGCAATAGTCGTAAAGTGCTTGAGCATCTAAACGCACACACACATTAAAGTAAGGCTGAGAAAAGTGTTTAAATAATTCAAAGTGTTGCTTTCTAGGCCAATTATCTAAATCGATAGGCTGCATGAGAGAAGTTGAGGGAGTCATAATTTGCCGCACAAAATTAAAAATAAAGTGTACCGCTGTTCAGTAACAATTGCATCAGGGTCTGTTGATCTTTCAAGGTTAAATCCGCAAAGATCAACACCCCTTAACTTACAGATAAACAAAAGGTGTGCAATTGCACACCCTTATATAAATTAGAACTTAGATCACAGACCGTTTTTAATGATCTCTTGCGCTAATTCGTCAGCAATTAAATGCGTTGATTTTTGCTCTTTTTCGCTACGGGCAAAGATTTCAGTTAACGTATTAAAAATACCTTCAACATGTTTATTAGACGCTGCTGCACTGTAACCTTCTGGCGCTGTTTCGTAATAAACATTAATAATACCACCAGCGTTAATTACGTAATCTGGTGCATATAAAATGCCTTTTTCACGAATAACTTCACCGTGGCGAGACTCTGCCAGCTGATTATTAGCACAGCCTGCAATAATAGTCGCTTTTAAACGCGGTATCGTTAAATCGTTAATAGTTGCACCTAATGCACACGGTGCATAAACATCAACATCTAAGTCGTAAATTTCATCAATGCCAACCGCAGTCGCGCCAAAATCATTAACTACGCGATCAATTGCAACTTGGTTAATATCTGTTACAAACAACTCAGCGCCCGCATCAGCTAAATGCTTACATAAACCATAAGCAACAGCACCTAAACCTTGAACAGCCACTTTCACACCTGCAAAATCTTGATGACCACGTTGATGCTGTAGCGCTGCTTTAATTCCTAAAAACGTACCGTATGCTGTAAATGGCGATGGGTTACCACTTTTACCTTCAAGGCCCAGTACGTAATTAGTTTCTTTATTCATAATAGCTACATCAGCACATGTGATGTTTACATCTTCTGCTGAGTAATAACTGCCATTTAATCGCTCTAATTGGCGGCCAAATGCACGGAATAATTGCTCAGATTTAATTTCTTTCGCATTACCTATAATTACAGATTTACCGCCACCAAATGGTAAGCGCGCAACTGCATTTTTATAAGTCATGCCTTTTGATAAACGTAGCACGTCGTAAACAGCATCTTCGTCGTTCGCATAATCCCACATTCTACATCCGCCAACAGCAGGACCTAGGTTGGTATTATGTACAGCAATAATTGCTTTTAAACCCGATTCTTCATCAGAACAAAAAACCACTTGTTCATGGTTATCAAATTCAACTCGATTAAACACAGCCACTTAAAATACTCCGAAATAGTTAACCCGTGAGAGGGTATGCGCGCTGGAAATTGCCGAGACTTTATCACTTCATATTCGAGTTCGCTATACTCGCAGAAGATAAAACCAATGAAAACATCAAGCTTAAATTAAATAACCGGATTAAAACTATTGTATAGATAAAAAATTCACAAAATCGTCATTTGTAAGTTTTAAAAACTATAAATAGAACAACCACACCAACTTACGTTTACGTGAACGTAATACAACTATTGCGTGTAAAGTTTAATATACAAGTGCTGCTTGCCCGCCACGTACTGCTGCCTATAGGTTTCCAGTAAAAAGTGAGCTTTTTCGCAAACTGGTCAGAGCTGTAAACTTGGTAATGACTCTATTTAAAAAAACAAAAAAGCGAGCACTAGGCTCGCTTTTTAAAAATACAAAACGTACGTTATTTTAGCTTGCTATCAAGCTCTTCTATTTTAGCTTTCCAGATTGCAGGGCCTTGTGTATGCGCATTGGCGCCTTCACTGTCTACTGCAACGGTCACTGGCATATCTTCTACTTCAAATTCATAAATAGCTTCCATACCTAAATCTTCAAAAGCAACTACGCGTGCTTTTTTAATCGCTTTAGATACTAAGTAAGCTGCGCCGCCTACAGCCATCAAATAAACAGATTTATGCTCTTTAATAGACTCAACAGTTGCAGGTCCACGTTCAGCTTTACCAATCATGCCTACAATGCCTGTTTTTTCTAGCATCATATCGGTAAATTTATCCATACGAGTAGCTGTTGTAGGGCCTGCAGGACCTACTGCTTCATCGCGTACCGCGTCTACTGGTCCAACGTAATAAATAAATTTATTATCAAAGTCTACGCCTTTTGGTAAACCTTCACCTGAATTGATCATATCTTGCAGACGTTTATGCGCTGCATCACGACCTGTTAAAATAGTGCCCGAAAGTAAAACGGTTTCGCCCATTTTCCATTCTTGAACATCTTTTTTAGTCAGTGTATTTAAGTCAACACGACGTGTTCCTTCGCCCACTTCAAATGTTACTTGTGGCCAATCTTCTAGCTTAGGTGCTTTTAAATTAGCAGGGCCAGAACCGTCAAGTGTAAAATGTACATGGCGAGTTGCCGCACAGTTAGGGATCATTACTACAGGTTTTGAAGCCGCATGCGTTGGTGCTGTTTTAATTTTAACATCAACAACCGTTGTTAAACCGCCTAAGCCTTGTGCGCCAATACCTAATTTATTAGCACGGTCAAAAATTTCTAAACGTAGCTTTTCTTCAGTCGTTTCTGCGCCGCGCTCCATTAGTTCATGGATATCAACCGGGTCCATTAACGACTCTTTAGCCATTACTGCCGCTTTTTCAGCCGTACCACCAATACCTATTCCTAGCATGCCTGGCGGACACCAACCAGCACCCATTGTTGGTAGTGTTTTTTCTACCCATTCAGCAACATCATCTGACGGGTTTAACATAACCATTTTACTTTTGTTTTCAGAGCCGCCGCCTTTAGCCGCAACCATTACTTCTACTTTACCGCCCGCTACTAAATCAATATGCACAACCGAAGGCGTATTATCTTTCGTGTTTTTACGCGTGCCAGCAGGGTCTGCAACAATAGATGCACGTAAAGGGTTATCTGGATTCAAATATGCACGACGAGTACCTTCATCAACCATTTGTTGAACGGTTAAATCTGTTTTATCCCACTTAACATCCATACCTACTTTAACAAAACAGGTAATAATACCGGTATCTTGGCAAAGTGGACGCTTGCCTTCAGCCGACATGCGTGAGTTAATTAAAATTTGTGCAATGGCGTCTTTAGCCGCTTTACTTTGTTCTTTGTTGTAAGCTTTTTCGAGAGCTTGAACAAAATCAAGTGGGTGATAGAACGAAATATATTGCAATGCATCTTCAATGCTATCAATAAAGTCTTGCTGACAAATTGTACTCATAGTGGTTCCTTAAGTTACCGTTACGCGTTGTCGCGTAATCTAAATCAAACCGGTGACGGTGGTTTGCACTGTTTTTTACAGCTTAGTGCTGCCAAAAAATTTGACTTATGATACCCTCCCAGCCCGTTTCGAGCCAGTTCTTAAAGGGGCAGTAAATGCTAAACAATAAAAAAAATTGTATTAAATTAGGCATAACACAAAACTGCATTGACGTTTTTGCGCATTTTTCACATTTGCCTTATGCAATTCTATTAGATTCTGCAAATAGTAATCATATAAACAGCCGTTTTGATATTATTGCCATTGAGCCGCAAAGTACCCTTGAAGTAAAAAATAATAAAAGCTTTTTAAATAATATAGAAAGTAGTGATAACTGCTTTGAAATTATGAACAATGAGCTTTCACATCTTGATAAAACAAAAGCCGGTTACGATTTACCCTTTAACGGCGGCTGGCTTGGCTACTTTGGCTACGACCTAGGCCGTACAATTGAAAACATCCCCACTCATGCTATTGAAGACATTAACCTTCCCCAAATGGCTATTGGCCTTTACTTAGATGCCCTTATTTACGACAAGCAGCAACAAAGCTGGTTTTATGTATCGCAGCCAAACACCGATCGATTAGCGCTTTATCAGCAATACTTAAATACACACGTTAACTCCCGAGTTAATACGCAGTCCTTTGCCCTAAACAGCGACTGGCAATCAAATATGAGCGAAACGGAATACGCTGCAAAGTTTGCCCAAATTGAGGAGTATTTAAAAAGTGGCGATTGTTACCAAATTAATTTAGCGCAGCGCTTTAACGCTCAGTTTGAAGGCTCCCCTTGGGCAGCTTATATTAAACTGCGTGAGGCAAATAAAGCGCCGTTTTCAAGCTTTATAAATCACCCTCAAGGGGCTATTTTATCAATTTCTCCTGAGCGCTTTATATCTGTAAACAATAACGTTGTAGAAACCAAGCCAATTAAAGGCACACTGCCGCGAAAAGCAGATGCACTAGAGGATCAACAACAAGCGAAAATACTCGCAGCATCAGCTAAAGATCGCGCTGAAAATGTAATGATTGTTGATTTACTGCGTAACGACTTAGGCAAAGTGGCAAAACCTGGCAGCGTTCACGTCCCTTCCCTTTTTGCTATTGAAAGCTTTCCGGCAGTGCATCATTTAGTAAGCACGGTAACCTCAGAACTTGATGAAGGTAAAACAGCGGTCGATCAGCTAAAAGCGGCTTTCCCGGGTGGCTCAATCACCGGTGCGCCCAAAATTAGAGCGATGGAAATAATTGAAGAATTAGAACCGCATCGCCGCAGCATTTATTGTGGTTCAATTGGTTATTTAAGTGCATGTGGAAATATGGATACGAGTATCACTATTCGCACCTTGGTGTGCCACAAAGCGCAAATTTACTGCTGGGCAGGTGGCGGAATAGTCGCTGATTCTAAAGTCGAATTGGAATATCAAGAAACTTACGATAAAGTAAATAAAATCCTCCCTTTATTAAAACAGTAGGTCGTTTTGAATAGTGAACACATTATGGCGCGGTTTCTGTTAAGCCCTACAGCTGCGCCAAATCAGTTAAAAGACACACGTAAAAAACGCGCTAGCGCTGTTATGCTACCCATTATTGATATAGATAACCATGCACATATTTTACTGTGTAAACGCCCTACTTATTTACACCATCACCCTGGGGAGATTTGTTTGCCCGGAGGCAAGTTTGAAGTAAGCGACATTACCCTTCGCACCACAGCACTTCGCGAACTAAAAGAAGAGCTAAATATTGCCCAAAGCAACGTTAATGTATTAGGTCACTTACCTGAGTATTCAACCTTAACGGGTTTTAGTATTAGCCCCTATGTGGGTTTACTCAAAAAAAACACCACCTGGGAAAATGACTATAATGAAGTACAAGCGAGCTTTTTGCTCTCTGTCACTGAATTAAATAACGAAGCTAACTGGCAACCCTTACCTTTTCAACGATTTGGGAAAACGGTTATTTTGCAAGGTTTTAAAACGCCGCATGGTTTACTTTGGGGTGCGACGGCAAGCATTATAAAAAACTTTACAAAACAACTCGCCTTACCAGTTTAAATCTTCGTTATTAGTAGTTACACAATCACAATTCCACGTTATCATGCTCGACCGTTCAAAGAGCAGCTTCGTGCTGATAAAACAAAGTAGAGACACACACATTATGATCAGTGCATTTGATATGTTTAGTATTGGTATTGGCCCTTCGTCATCACACACCGTTGGCCCAATGCGCGCATCACGCTTATTTGTTAATGACCTACAAGAACAACAATTATTAGCAAATGTTACCGATATTAAAGTAGAGCTTTATGGCTCTCTTGGTCAAACAGGTGTTGGCCATGGCTCGGGTAAAGCCGTAATTCTTGGTTTAGCCGGTTACGATCCTGAAACAATTGATGCCGATTTAGTCGACGACATTTTAGCAACCATTGAAAAAGATCAGGTTATTTATCTAAACAAAACACACAAAGCTAAGTTTCCAAAACAAGGTGCTATTGTTTTTCATCGTCGTAAAACACTGCCTAAGCATTCTAATGCAATGGAAATTATCGCCTCAAACAACGGCGAAAAAGTTTACAGCAAAGTATATTACTCTATTGGCGGTGGCTTCATTGTTACCGACGAAGAGTTTGAAAACGAAAAACAGGCGGCCCTCGATATTAGAGAAGAAAATCCAGCCCCCTTCCCATTTGGTAGCGCAAAAGAACTACTAGAGATGTGTAAAGAGTCTGGGTTTAGTGTTTCTACCTTGATGATGAAAAACGAAAAAACACTGCGCACTGAAGACGAAGTAAAAGACACATTGTTCCATATTTGGAAAGTAATGATGGCTTGTATTGACCGTGGTATGCGCACCGAAGGTATTTTACCTGGCGGCTTAAAAGTAAAGCGCCGTGCGCCCAGCTTATACTTAAAACTAAATATAGAGGTCAGTAACGACCCGCTTCGTGCAATGGACTGGGTTGATTTATTTGCCCTTGCCGTAAACGAAGAAAATGCGGCAGGTGGCCGTGTAGTTACCGCACCAACTAATGGTGCTGCGGGTATTTTACCAGCTGTGCTTATGTACTATCACACATTTGTGAAAGAAGTAGACCGCGATATAGCCACGCGTTATTTATTAACCGCTGCTGCTATTGGTATTTTATATAAAAAGAATGCCTCTATATCGGGTGCCGAAGTAGGTTGCCAAGGTGAAGTGGGCGTTGCGTGCTCTATGGCTGCAGGCGCATTAACAGAAATTGTTGGTGGCAATGTTGTGCAAGTAGAAAACGCAGCAGAAATTGGTATGGAACATAATTTAGGCCTAACGTGCGACCCTGTTGGTGGCTTAGTACAGGTGCCGTGTATTGAACGTAATGCAATGGGCGCTATTAAAGCAATTAACGCTTCACGTTTAGCTATACGTGGCAGTGGCGAGCAAAAGGTATCACTTGATAAAGTGATTAAAACCATGCTTGAAACTGGTAACGATATGAAAACTAAATATAAAGAAACCGCTCGCGGTGGATTGGCTGTTAATATTATCGAATGTTAATCAGCTCGCTATAAAAAGAAGAAGCCGCCTATTTTTAAAATAGGCGGCTTTTTTATTATTCGTTTAATGTAGTGACATTATTTAACGGGTAACTCTATATCTGCAAATAACTTATCTACGTCATCTTGGTTACGTAATAAGCTTGCTCGCTCTACTCGCTCTTTAGTTAAGTGCGGTGCAAAACGTTCGATAAAATCATACATATAAGTACGTAAAAAGCTGCCCTTTCTAAAACCAATTTTGGTCGTACTAGCTTCAAATAAGTGGCTTGCATCAATACACACTAAATCGGTATCGCTTACTTGATCTATCGCCATTGAAGCAACAACACCAACTCCTAAACCCAGTCGTACGTATGTTTTTATAACATCAGCATCGGTTGCGGTAAATACAATGTGTGGTTCAAGCCCGTGTGCGCTAAACGCTTTATCTAACTCTGAGCGGCCCGTAAAACCAAATACATATGTAATAAGTGGATATTGAGCAATATCAGCCACAGTTAAACTATTTGCCTTTTTAGCGAGCGGATGGTCTTTAGCGACAACAATACTGCGATTCCAATGGTAGCAAGGCAGCATAACTAAATCTGAATACAAATGCAGTGCTTCTGTTGCAATAGCAAAATCGGCATCACCGCGTGCTGCAGCATCCGATATTTGCTGTGGAGTACCTTGGTGCATATGAAGCGATACCGCAGGGTATTTTTTCATAAACCCTTGAATTACGTTAGGCAAAGCATAACGAGCTTGGGTATGTGTTGTAGCAATATTTAACTTACCTTGATCAGGTAGCGTATGCTCATTAGCAACGGCTTTAATACCTTCTACTTTAGAGAGTATTTCACGAGAAATATTAATAATATCTTCGCCGGCACCGGTTACATGCGTTAAATGCTTACCACTGCGACCAAAAATTTGCACACCCAACTCATCTTCTAACATGCGTACTTGTTTAGAAATTCCTGGCTGCGAGGTAAATAAACTCTCAGCAGTCGCTGAAACATTTAATTTATGATTTTGTACTTCTACGATGTATCTGAGTTGTTGTAATTTCATGGCTGCAAATTTTAACGTTATTATTCATATTATTTATAAAGGCAATACCGCTTAAAACCAAGTGTTATTTACGTAAAATAGCACTTTAGGTCTTTAGGTGTGCAATTATCTGATTAGAGCTCAAGGCTAGCATAATAAATATGCTTCAGGTAGCGATGATTATTCAGCTTTAGTTTATAAGCCCTTAGGCTTACTGCAGTTTATAAAGAGCTCAACCTATCAATTTTTTGGTATATTTTTTAAGTTAATCGGCGCAAAGCTACCCTGTTAACGTATATTTAATGTAAGATTAAATAATTAGGTTATATATCCGAGAATTACACCATGATCGTTTCTATTATAATAGTGCTTATAGTTGCATTGATTGTGATTGCACTTTGGGTAAGTGCTGTACAACAACACAAAGAAAAACAAGAGGCAGAACGCCGTAAAGAGCTTACAAAACAAAAAGCTATAATAGAAGAAACAGAAGAGGCACTAATGAATAGTGCTAACATCCCCCTTTCTGAAAATTTAATTCGTACGTTACAGCGCCGTATTTACGAAGCCTTAAATACAATGGTTACTAACTCGCAAACATCTAAAGCACTTAAAAGCCGCTTAAGTGAAGCAAAAACGCATTTATCTAATCCAGTTCAAGATAATAGCAGTGAAGCTTTAACGCTACCGAGTAATGACAAACAACTTGTAGGCCTAATTCAAGGCATTAAAAAATTACGCTCAATTTTACGCTCTGAACACAGCAAAGGTCGTATTGATAGCCAAGTTTTTGTTTTAGAAGATAAACGTCTCGAAAAACTACAACTGCGTATTAATATTGAAAGCCAAATAAAACGTGGCTTATCTGCCCGCTCAGCGAGTATGGTTGGCTCTGCAAGACAGTACTTTGAAAAAGCGCAGGCAACACTCAGCGCAGTTACCTACTCTGATGAATATGTAACAACAAAACGGCTAGAAGTTGAGGGTTACTTAGAGGCAATTAGTGTTGAACTGCGAGCTTCTAATGCAAGCGCACTTAAAAAGAAAACAGAGGAAGAGCAAGACGACTTAGATATACTGTTTGCTCCTAAAAAGAAATGGTAGTGCTTTTATAAAAGCATTAAAAAAGCCTGCACAAATTAAAATTTGTGCAGGCTTTTTTGTATTTTTTGTTAGCTATTAAGACAAAAATGCAAACTTGAAAACAAACAAGGCTGTTAATATCCAAACACTAACACTGACTTGATCTTGCTTGCCGCACAAAACTTTAACCGCCGTATAAGATATAAAACCAAGTGCAATACCGTGCGCAATCGAAAACGTTAATGGTGTCATTAGTAATACCACAGTAACAGGAATTGCATCGGTCATATCATCCCAGTTTACAAACTTTAAATTTTGCAGCATCAGAACAGCTACATATAAAATAGCGCCTGCCGTAGCATAAGCCGGTACCATTTGTGCAAGCGGTGCAAAAAACATCATTAGTAAAAAGCAAATGCCTACAACTACAGCTGTTAAGCCAGTACGTCCGCCAACAGATACACCAGCAACCGATTCTATATACGATGTGGTCGTAGACGTACCTAGCATCGCACCTGCAATTGTTGCTGAGCTGTCAGCACTTAATGCGCGCCCTAAACGAGGCATGTTACCTTTTTCATCAGCTAAACCTGCTTTTTGAGTTACCGCAACTAATGTACCCGAAGTATCAAAAAGATCGACAAACAAGAAAGCAAAAATAACACTCATCATTGATATATCAAAAGCGGCTGCAAAATCTAGCTGCATAAAAGTAGGCATTATTGATGGTGGCATAGCCATAACACCGTGATATTCAACAAGCCCCAAACTTAAAGCAATGCCAGTCACTAATAAAATACTAATAAGCACGCCACTTTTAAAATCGCGGTATAAAAGCGCTGCAATTACAAAAAAGCTTAATATAGCCAATAACGGTCCTGGAGAAGTAATGTCGCCCAACTGTACTAATGTTGCCGGGCTTGAGACAATAATGCCTGCATTTTTAAGGGCAATTAATGCTAAAAAAGCACCTATACCCGTTGCGATTGCTCGCTTGAGCACCAGAGGTATGGCATTAATAATCCACTCTCTGACTTTAAATAAGCTTAAAAACAAAAATATACAACCGGACATAAATACAGCCCCTAACGCGGCTTGCCAGGTATAACCCATTCCTAATACGACACCATACGTAAAAAAGGCATTTAGTCCCATACCAGGCGCTAATGCTAATGGATAGTTAGCCCATAAACCCATTATAAAACAGCCTATCGCAGCTGCTATACATGTCGCTACAAATGCAGCCCCTTGATCCATCCCAGCCTCTGCGAGCATAGCCGGGTTTACAAATACAATGTATACCATAGTTATAAAGGTAGTTAGGCCAGCAACGCATTCGCGTTTAACTGTTGAATTATTTTCGCTCAGTTTAAATAAGGCTTCGAACATAATAAACTTGTGATAGTAAAAAGTGGCGAGATTTTAACATAAAAATTATCTTTTACAGGACATTTTACCTTGCTATATACTAAACTGTTAGAGTAGTTAAAATAATAAATGAACCAATATGCTTAAAACAACACCTTGTGAGCAAGACTTAGAGCAACAGCTAGATAATATTTTAGGTTTTGTTACTCAACCCGAAAATACCTCTGTGCCCGTTGATAATAAAAAAGATGAGCAAAGTACGTTAAATAAAGCCCTATATTATTTAAAAAATAATCAAGCTCCATTGGCTGCAAAATGGATGCGACTTGCTGCAATGGCGGGAAACCATAGAGCACAGTTTTATTTAGGTTTATTCTTTGTGAAAGGTGAAGGCGTGCCACAAAGTGTATTTCATGCTGTAGCTTGGTTAAGCTTAGCAAGTAGCCAAGGGTACGCCCCTGCCACTGCAGCGGTTACAGATATACGCAAACATATCGAAACTAAGCGATTTAAAGATGCTCAATGTTATGCGGCAAGTTTGTACGAACAAATCCACCAACTCCAGTTTTCTCATATGATCCCTCGCACGAGTGAAAACACATAAGCTAACTATGATAGAAGTACTGTATGCAGTGTAAAAAAATACTGTATATGGTTACAAAGATAATCCTATACAGTATAAAACCCCAAAATGAAGACACTGCTCAAAAATTTATTTTTAGAATACCCTCTCAAAAATAATTCCATAACAATCTGATTAATAAAGAATTATAAATTAAAAAAATAAAAACAATGATCAAAAGCTGAATAACTGTACAAATAAATAGCATAAAAGGCTTGCACGAAAGCACTGTATAAACTACTGTATATGAATACTGTATAAAAACCCAGTGAGTGAAATTATGTTACAGCCTATTACCGTAAGAACAGTTAAAAGTTACCAACAAGATGAGCAAAGCGATTGCGTGAATTTGATTCAAATTGAAGATGAAATTTCAGCGACCTTTGAGCTTTTAAAAGTATTACACCAATACAATAGCTCTAATGCATGGACGTTACTAATTGCTCCAGATCATGTACCTAGCAAAGCTTTACTTGACTCATGCTCTATTGATACAAGTAAATTACTTGTTATTAGACAAAAGCACCTAGTAAATTTAGAGTATGTATTAAATTCTGCATTACATAACGGAAACTTTGCAGCGGTAATTACCTGGACCGATATAGTTAATAACCAACTACTTACGAATCTATCGTTCGATTTAAGTAAAACGAATACAAAACTATACTGTTTTACTAAAAAGTCTCAAACAACAGAGATATCACTCGCCCAATAAGCTTGTTAAACTAATGTTTTAGACTTTGTATTATTATTATGACTTCACTCAATACCACATTATGTTTTTGCAGCAGTGGGCACAATTATGCCGATTGCTGTGAGCCGCTTCACTTATCTGTTAAGCAAGCTGACACTCCTGAACAACTTATGCGCTCACGATTCAGTGCTTATGTTATTAAAAATGCAGAATATGTTTATCAAACCTACGCAAAAGAAAAACAAGCTGAAAATCCGGTTAAAGAAATCAATGATTTTGCTAACAGCTGTCGATTTATAAATCTTGATGTAATTGGGTCAAGCCATGATGGAGATACCGGCACTGTAGAATTTAAAGCCCAATATTTTTATCAAAACTTATTTTGTGAGCTTCACGAAAAATCGCAGTTTATTAAAGAAAATACTCAATGGTGTTATTTAGATGGCACTATATATCCTGTTGAAGATATTAAAGTGGGCAGAAATGATGACTGCCCATGTGGTAGCAATAAAAAGTACAAAAAATGTCATAGCGTGTAATAAATAATCTTATTTAATATTTATCACCTACAAGGTGTTTTTAAGTGGCAAAGTGATTTATTAGCTAGCTAAACTTAAAAACACACTTGGTTACGCCCTTGCATTTTGGACTCATACATTTTTTCATCTGCGATCTGCAAGGTGTTTTTGTTATTTACGTACGGTTGTAGGGTTGCACCGCCAATACTAATAGTCACAAAGTCATATTCTGAATATCTGTGTAATATTCCTAAATCGACCACATTTTGTTTAATTTTATCAGCAACACAAATTGCACCTTCAGTGCTTGTATGCGGTAGAACAACTACAAACTCTTCGCCGCCGTAACGCGCAACAAAATCGGTTGGCCTTTGCAAACTATTAGTAATAGTTTGTGCAACAAGGTTTAAAACCGTATCGCCTTGCACATGACCATAAAGATCGTTGTATTGCTTAAAGTAGTCTATATCGATGAGTAATAGTGCATAGTCGACTTTTTCTCGTAAGGCGCTTCGTTCCATTTTAGAAAAATGCGCATCAAAATAACGACGATTGAATACCTTTGTTAAATCATCTAGAAATACTTTTTGATTGAGTAAGTCATGTTGCAGTTTCATCGTAATATGGGCGCGCACTCTTCTATATAAAGTTTCCGAGTTAGTTGGTTTCTTTATAAAATCTACAGCCCCTGCTTCCCAGCACTCTTCTTCTTGATTTTCAGATGAGGTTACAAAAATAACGGGGATATCTTGTGTTTCAGATATATTTTTTAATTTTAGACATGTTTCAATACCACTCATTCCTTCCATATTAATATCGAGTAGTATTATATCTGGCGGATTATGTTTACAAATTTCAATCGCATCCTCACCACAGCTCGTTGTTGTTACACTAAAATGCTCTGATAATATTTTTTTTAATACAATTAAGCTTAATAGCTGATCGTCAACGACAAGTACCTTAGAGCTCTTTAAGCTTAATTTCAATTGGTGGTCAGAGTAATTTATCGGCATGGTACAACTGTTTTGTTTTTTTAATTAAACACACCCTATATCACTACATTTTGTTATGCAAATGTTAATAAAGTAAAATTCTACTTATTAGTTATTAATAAAAATGATTTAAGGTGAATCTTTAATGCATAAAAACAAAAAATGAGCCACTTGGGCTCATTTTAAAACTTCGAACACTTAATTAAATTAAGTGTTATTCGTCATCATCTAAATCTAACTGTTGACGTTGAGCAGGTCGAGCTAAAATCTCTACATAGAAAGAGGTCAAACCTTGCTTTTCAATTTCGCCAATTTGGTTACTTAATTCAGCAACGTGCACAACTTGCGCATCTTCAGCTGTGTTACCAAACTTACAGTCAAATGCCCAATAGTCAGCATCTTCAGGTAGCGTTTTATTACGCTCTCTTTTCAAATATTTTTTCACTTCGTGCTTTGCAGCATCAACCATACGAGGGTATTTGATTTTCTCGTGATTTAGCGTGAATGTTTTCTTCATTACGTTCCTAATTACCTTGGTTTAATGATAATGGCATTTCATGTCATACCATTTGACGCCATTATAGCAATTGCATTTAATTTTTGGATGCTTTTTTTTCATTAAATCAATTATTAGCAAATATATAAAGCAGACCCGTTATAAAGCATATATTAACTGATGATTATTACAATCATATATCACACCGCAATAAGCTGAAGTGGTTGATGTATTGCATCATTATTAAGGCTGTCGTAAAAAGCAGCTGCATCTATAGGAGGATTAGCAAGTTGCGTTTGTTCGCTTTTAATTCTTCTTCTGACAGCAAGCTCACAGTTATCTATTATATTAAGTGGAATATGCTTATCATCATTTCTAATCGCAAGTGGTTCAGGGTTTAAGCATTGCCTTAGCTTAATACTTGTCATACCGCAGCGTTCCCCTTCTTGAGATATTAATGATGCATTAAACTGTCCAACCAACATATTGTATTCATCAGGGGCTAAAAGTTGCTTTGGACCTGCGCCAAATTGCTTTCTTAACGCCTCTTCTTCTATAACTAAATTATCTATTTCAGTTTTTGGTAAATGAAATTGACTAAAGTCGAGTGCGTCATGTGACAGCATCGCTAATAATAGTGCAAATTCGCCACGGCGATTTTCATGCACACTATTATTGAGTCTACTGTTTAACTGACTCTCTGTGATTAACAAATCATCTATTTGCATAGTCTTTAGCCGATTGTGGTAACTGATAGATATTTATCGGCTTTATTTCAATTTTCTTTAGCTTTTTTCTTTACTTAAATACGCAATTTGCTATTATCAGCGCCGTTGCATTGGAGGGGTTCCCGAGCGGCCAAAGGGATCAGACTGTAAATCTGACGGCTCAGCCTTCGCTGGTTCGAATCCAGCTCCCTCCACCACTTTTCTTACCGCTAAGTTAAGTGGGGCCAAATGCAATAAAATTAGTGTGGAGGGGTTCCCGAGCGGCCAAAGGGATCAGACTGTAAATCTGACGGCTCAGCCTTCGCTGGTTCGAATCCAGCTCCCTCCACCACTTCTCTACTATTCCTATATTCCTATATTCCTATATTCCTATATTCCTATATTCCTATATTCCTATATTCCTATATTCAGCAGTATCAAAATACCCACTGCAAACTCATACCATTTTGTTTTAACCAATTAGAGGATGCTTTGTAATCGGGGAAAAACGCCTCTACTCGTTGCCAAAAAGCTTTGCTATGGTTCAAATACTTTAGATGAGCAAGTTCATGAACAATCACATAATCTATAGCATGATAAGGAGCACCGATAAGATGCAAATTAAAAGTGAGTTCTCGCTTGCTATTACAACTCCCCCACTTTCGTTTATAAACACCTATTTTTAAATCATTTGGCAACTCTTCACCCATTTGAGTACAGAAATACGCTAAACGCATCTCTATGTATGCAATAAGCTGCTCTTTTAAATAAGTCTCTAATAGCTGTCGATAATTTTGATAAGTGTTTTTAACTCGAGGAGATATTGTGATAAGTAAGTGGTCATCATACGGGGTTACTTTGGAATCTTGGCCTGAGTCCAGTTTCAAACAAATAGTTTCTGAAAAAACCCTGATTTTTTTAGATTCAAAGGGGTACTGCTTAGTGTCATCAATTGACGATTGTTTTTTTAATTGTTCTGCAACCCACTCTTGTTTGTCAAATAACCAAGTATCAATGTGTTTTTTTGCGACAAAATGTGGCGCATACACAGTTACCTTCTGACTATGCACTTTTATTGCGACTGTTTTGCGTCTAGTACTCTTTTTCAATTGATATTCAAACACGACCTAAACTCTAAATATTGCATCCGTTTATATAATCCATATTACCATCAATTTTAAACTCTTAAGCATAAAGTCGCACTTAACTCCTAATCCGCTTTATTATAATAAGCTATAGATTGAGCCGTCTGTTTTCTTTGAATTGAAAGTTAAATCACTTTATTTACTTCAATAACAAAACAATAAATAAATTTGCTTAAAATTCGTCACTTTATAGCGCGATTAGAAATAACGGTTCATTTATTAGTAAATTAGATTAAACTTGTAAAATAAAGATTATATTTCGAGCCGTTATGCTATCAGCTTTCTTCATTACAGACCAAGATCCAAGCCTAATACTTAATGGGGTATACGACCCTCTTCTAGTCTCAATGTCTGTATTAATAGCCATTTTTGCTGCTTTTTTTACTACTAAGCTCATTGATTTAGCAAAAGAGACTAAATTCCCTCGTTATCAACGTTTAGCAAATATAACCGCAGCAACTGTATTTTCTTCTGGTATTTGGAGTATGCACTTTATAGGTATGTTAGCTTTTTCGCTATGTACTAATATAAGCTACGATCCAACAATCACACTACTCTCTTTTCTTCCTGCTTTATTAGCATGTCAGTATGCGGTATCAATACTTGTAAATAGTGATGGAAACTTTAGAGTGCTCAGCATTTGCTCCATCTTGCTAGGGGCTGGTATTGGTACAATGCATTACAGCGGTATGGCTGCAATGGAGCTTTCCCCAATGTTGCGCTATGACCCACTGACCTTTGGCCTTTCAATTTTAGTTGCCGTCGCTCTTTCGTTTATAGCATTATATAGTCGCTTTAATCTTGATAAGTTCTTTCCAAAGCTATCACACCTACAAAACCGAGCCATCAGCGCTATAATATTAGGCCTTGCTGTGGCTGCTATGCATTACATGGGAATGGCATCTACACGCTTTGTTGCAACATCTCCTCTTTTATATGACGACGCAAATGCTTCTGCTGGGCTCACTTTTGTAGCCATCGCGGTTGCAACTGCAACGATTGCCATTACAAGCGTAGTAGCGGTACTTAATGGCATGGTTCGATACCGTATGCTGCTCGAAGAAAAGTCAGCAGACGAGTCTCGCTTAAACGCAATTTTAGGCACAGCCATTGATGGAATTGTAACGATTGATCATACAGGCATTATTTTAAGTTTTAACGAATCAGCCAGTAAAATTTTTGGCTGGCACGAAAATGAAGTACAAAATCATAATATTAAAAAGCTAATGGATGATGCTATCGCGATGCATCACGATAGCTACCTTTCTAAAGCTAAAAATATTGATTTAGGTAAAGTAATCGGTGTTAACCGTGAAATTTTTGCAAAGCATAAAAATGGCCACTTATTCCCGATTCGTTTGGGGATTGGAGAAGTTAATCAGCCAGGGCAAAATCCTCTATACGTAGGCTTCATAACAGACTTATCAGAGCAACGAGCTTTACAAAAAAGCCTAGAGGAAAAAGAACAAAAATACCGCTCTTTAATGGATAACATGCCAGGTGTGGCTTTTAGGTGTAAATTTGATGATAACTGGACCATGCTTTTTATCAGCCCGAGCATCAACGAGTTAACGGGTTATAACCCTAATGAATTTACTGAACATTGCATTGAATTTAACGATCTAGTTTTAAAATCAGACCAGAAACCTATTGTAGATGCCGTCACAAAAGCCGTAGAAGAAAAACGTCAGTATTCAATCGAATACAGAATTCGCCACAGAAGCGGTAAAATCTTATGGCTTTTAGATAAAGGCAGCATCGACTTTGATACCCAAGGCCAAGCAAAGTGGATTGATGGTGTTTTAGTTGATATTACAGAACGCAAAGAATATGAAGAAAAACTAGAGCAAGCTAAATTTAAAGCTGAAGAAGCTGCTTATGCAAAGCAATCTTTTATGGCTAATATGAGCCATGAAATACGCACCCCAATGAATTCTATAATAGGTTTCAGCGATCTATTAATGGATACCCCACTTGATCAAGAACAACAAAAACATTTAGTGACCGTAAATAATGCAGCGCGTTCATTACTTAGATTATTAAATGAAATTCTCGATTCCGCAAAACTAGAGCGCGGTAAGCTCACTATTGAGCCAATACACTTTAGTTTAAAGCCAGTAATAGACAGTATTATTTCTACTTTTTGGTTAGAAGCTAAAAAGAAAGATTTAGAACTTAAACTTCATATTAAAGAATCAGTAAGTGCTACTTATTACGGTGACCCAGATCGACTCAGGCAAGTACTTACTAATTTAATTGGTAATGCTATTAAGTTTACCGAAAAAGGCTCTGTTACCGTAACTGTTGCTATAACACAAAATCAGCATCTGTTTTTTGAAGTGCAAGATACCGGTATTGGTATTGCAAAAGATCGTATTCAAGCAGTGTTTCAACCTTTCGAACAAGCCGATGGTACTACTACTCGCCGCTTTGGTGGTACAGGTCTTGGTACTACCATAAGCAAACAACTTGTAGAGCTTATGGGCGGAACAATAAACTTAGTAAGTGAACTAGGTAAAGGCACCTGCTTTTACTTTTCATTGCCGCTTACTTTAGGTGACGAAACTAAAATAGATCATTTTGATGGTCTACACACCCAACTGCCTGCACTTAGGGTGTTAGTAGTTGACGATATAGAGCAAAATACAGAACTACTTTCTTTACTCCTGTCACGCGATCAGCATGCAGTTACCAAGGCATCTAACGGACTTGAAGCGATTAAAGTATTTGAAGAACAAGACTTTGATGTCATTTTAATGGATATACATATGCCATTGTGTGATGGCATAGAGGCAACACAAAAAATAAGAGCAATAGAAAATCAAAGACAAATTAAATACACGCCAATTATCGCGCTCACAGCCAGTGTATTACAACAAGATAAGCTTACGGCTAAAAAAGCAGGCATGAATGGCTTTGCAAATAAACCCGTCGATATAAATCAGCTAAACCAAGAAATAGCACAAGTGCTTGGTCTTGGTATTGCAAAAGAAATGGTTATATCGCAAAGCGATCCTAAAGCGCAGCATATAGATTTTGAAAAAGGGTTAGCCCTTTGGGGTTCTAAATGTAAGCAACTTACAGAGATTACTAAATTTATTAGTGACAGTAATAAACGGTTCGAAACATTATTCAGTGATAAATTATCAAACATAAAAGATGTCGATAGCACCATTCACACACTTAAAGGTGTTGCTGGTAACTTAGGCCTAATAACATTAATGAAGTTATTAACCGATTTAGAGCAAAAACAAAGTGACGCTAAAGTTATTAGTACTTTAGACGATATAAAAAACGAGCTACTTGTCATCTCACAATTGCTATCATCTAATACTTGCGATAAGCCAAGTAGTAAGCCTGAAGATAATAGTTCTGACACGCTATCAATTGATGAAATTAAGTCACTGTGTAAGACGCTTTATCAAGATGCACAAAATGCAGAATTAAATGATGAGCTACTAGCAAAACTGCAACGCGGCATACCTTCAATCTATAAAAATGAAGTTGATGCTATAGCCGAGGCCTTTGATGAATTTGATTTTGATAAAGCACACGTAATACTAGAAACCTTACTTGAAAAACTAACAAACAATGAGTATTAATTAATGGATTTTACAACAGATAGGCCACGAGTATTAATTGTTGACGATGAGCCTGCAAATCTAAAAGTAATGCGCGAAGTGTTAGGTAATCAATATCGTATGTCGTTTGCTAAATCGGGTGATGCCGCATTGGCACTACTTGAAAAAGAACTACCAAAGCTAATTTTGCTCGACATAATGATGCCAGATATGAATGGGTTTGAAGTCTGCCAGCGGGTAAAAAACAATCCTAAAACGTCTCATATCCCCATTATTTTTGTGACAGCTTTGGGGGACGAAAATGATGAATTTAAAGGTTTTGAACTTGGTGCCGTAGATTATATTACTAAGCCAATAAGCCCTGCTATTGTAAGAGCTAGAGTTAAAACTCACTTATCGCTAGTGCAAGCTGAGCAATTAAAACAAGCACATGTAGATTTAGTACAACGCCTAGGCCGTGCTGCTGAATATAAAGATACTGACACTGGCGAACATATAGTGCGTATGAGCCAATACAGCAAAGTATTAGCATTAGCGCTAGGTATGGATGAGCAAAGTGCAGAGCTTTTACGTCAAGCCGCCCCAATGCACGATGTTGGGAAAATAGGTATCCCTGATGCTATCTTACTAAAGCCAGGAAAGTTAACTTCTGAAGAGTTTGAACATATGAAGAAACACGCCATAATTGGTGCACAAATATTAGCAAATTCTTCATCGCCATTATTACAACTCGCTCATAAACTTGCTATTGAACACCACGAAAAATGGGATGGTTCAGGCTATCCTAACGGGATCAAAGGCGAAGAAATATCAATTGAAGGTAGAATTGTTGCCGTTGCTGACGTTTTTGATGCTCTGACTTCAAAACGCCCTTATAAAGAGGCATGGAGTGTAGAGAAAACAGTTTTGCATATGCAAGAGCAAGCAGGAGCTCATTTTGATCCCGCTCTAATCGAACTATTTGTAAAAAATTTAGACGATATTCTTGCTATAAAAAATGCAAATCAAGAAAGCTAATTCTTTTTAGCGCTGTGAGAACCAAGCTCAACATTTGGGTAATAAGACTTTATATAACGATAGTCATGTGACGTAATTTCATGGCTATTACCACTCTCATCTTTAAAGTACATAGAAAACGTTACACCATGATCTGCTAAAACTGCTTTTACATTTAAACCCTCAAGATGATTGAGCCATTGAATAAATTGATCCCCTGAGGCCAAAAAAGCAATCCCTTTACTACGCCCCTCACCTTCAAAAAGTGCTAAACGAGTTGTTGAACTAGTATCTTCAAGTGTTAAAGGGCCGCGTCCGTCCTCATCCCAAAAGGCAAGCTCGGGTACTACACTAAAACCTAAAACACGCTCATACCACTTAACGGCACCAACCAAGTTATCAACATTTAAATGGCAATGATCAATCCCAGATAACTTAGGTATGCTTGTATTATTCACGTCACTCGCCTATTTCTGACTTTAATTGCTCTAAAAATTCATGCATGTACGTTGTACGCCTATTCGCTTCTGCTTTAGCTGATGGCGTATTCATGCTGTCGGCAATATGTAATAGCTTTATGAAGAAGTGATCAAGCGTGTATTTTTTATCATCAGCCTCACGTTCAACACAAAAAGGGTCTTCTGGATTGTACAATAGCCGAGAAATTGATCCGCCTACTTTCATGCAGCGACTCACCCCAATAGCGCCCAATGCATCCATTCTGTCAGCATCTTGTACTATTTGCGCCTCAACTGTTTTAATTTTTATATTTGCGCTGAAGCTATGCGCCGCAATAGCATGATGAATCTCATCAAAAAGTGACTCGTCATAATTAATAGATTTTAAAAATTCCAATGCCTTATCGGCTG
>NZ_AUTN01000065.1:0-504 GCF_000497955.1 Pseudoalteromonas sp. TAE56 | reverse complement strand
GATGCGGGAGTGGCGGAATTGGTAGACGCGCTGGATTTAGGTTCCAGTAACTTCGGTTGTGAGAGTTCAAGTCTCTCTTTCCGCACCATGTTCTTATAAGAACTAAAATTATAAAGAATTCTTTGTTGGGATATCGCCAAGCGGTAAGGCACCAGGTTTTGATCCTGGCATTCCCAGGTTCAAATCCTGGTATCCCAGCCAACTTCTTCTACCAAGGAAAGTTGGATAAAAGAATTGCTCTAGCTTAGAGTTTAAATTGGCAAATTGTTGATGCGGGAGTGGCGGAATTGGTAGACGCGCTGGATTTAGGTTCCAGTAACTTCGGTTGTGAGAGTTCAAGTCTCTCTTTCCGCACCATGTTCTTATAAGAACTAAAATTATAAAGAATTCTTTGTTGGGATATCGCCAAGCGGTAAGGCACCAGGTTTTGATCCTGGCATTCCCAGGTTCAAATCCTGGTATCCCAGCCAACTTCTTCTACCAAGGAAAGTTGGATAAAAGAAT
>NZ_AUTN01000064.1:0-6789 GCF_000497955.1 Pseudoalteromonas sp. TAE56 | reverse complement strand
GCAATTACATCCGCCGACACTTCGTCAGCTAAGCTTCGAGCTCGCTCAATAGTTCGGTTCGCAACGGTAATGTTTTGTGGCTCATTTTGATATAAATGCTTGGCCACCAGTTCAATAGTTTCACCCGCACCAATTAATAAAACGTTTGTTTTATCAAGCTTGCCGTAAATATGTTTTGCTAAATTAACAGCTGCAAATGCAACCGATACAGCACTTGCGCCAATATTTGTTTCGGTTCTAACTTGTTTAGCCACCGAAAATGTTTTTTGAAACAATCTATCAAAAGTAACACCTACAGCATCGTGGGTTTTAGCGCTAAAAAACGATTGTTTTATTTGCCCTAAAATTTGCGGCTCCCCTAACACCAAAGAATCCAACCCACACGCTACGCGCATTAAGTGGTTAATAGCGTCATTACCTTCGTGACAATAAATATTATTACTCAGTTCATGTTCATCCAAACCATGGAAACTGGCAAGCCAAGTCAACAGTGTTTGGGAATTTTGCTGAGCGAGGCTACAATAGATCTCGGTTCGATTGCAGGTAGATACAATAACCGCTTCATTAAAGTCGGCATGGCCGCTTAATTGTTGCAACGCCTCTGAAATTTGCTCAGGCGAAAAAGCCACTTTTTCACGTAATTCTACGGATGCGGTTTTGTGATTTATACCTAGTGCTATTATGGTCATATTTGCCAAATATTGCTGAGCCCTACTTCAAAGGCGGTAATTTTACCAAAAATCAGCGGAATATGGAAAGTAAGGAACAACATTTGATTCGACAATATTTGATTTTATTCATGTTTTTTTTGTTTTTAGGTGGCTGTGCTCATCAAATTGATACAAAAACAACACTTTATGATGATTGGAAACCACGTTTAGCTGCTCAAAAAACTTGGCAGGTCGAGGGTAAACTCGCGTTTATTAGTCCACAAGAGCGTCAATCTGCAAACTTAAATTGGCAGCAAACAACAAATTCCAATAATTTAATACTAACTACCTTTATTGGTACACGTATTTTGTCGCTTAAACAAACAGCAAATGGTGCTGAATTAGAGTTTGACGGCGATGAGTACTTTGATACTAATGCTGCAGAGCTTTTAAAGCGTTTAACGGGGTTTACACTCCCGGTTGATAACGCCGACAATTGGCTTAAAGGCACCATTGACGATCAAAGCTTAGTCGTTGATGAGCTAGGCCGTGCAAAGCAAGTGTTATGGTTTGATAACACAGGTAAAAAATGGCAAATAGATTACGGCACTTATATACAAAACGCAGGCTATTGGTTACCAACCAAACTAACGTTAAAGCATCAACAAATAAAAATAAAAATTCAACTCTACGATTGGCAATTTAAATAAATATGAATAACAAAACCTCTTTTTCACTGATTGCTCCGGCAAAACTCAATTTATTTTTACATATTAATGCTCGCCGAGAAGATGGTTATCATGAACTCGAAACCTTATTTACTTTTTTAAATTTTGGTGATGAGCTTTATTTTGAACTAACAACGGATGGCAGTATTTCTGTCGGTGGTGATACTAAAGACATACCCCTAAATGATAATCTCATCTATAAAGCGGCTTTATTATTACAAACACACAGTAAAACCTCTTTGGGTGTAAAAATAAATTTAATTAAACGCTTACCGATGGGAGGAGGTGTTGGAGGTGGCTCATCCGACGCTGCAAGTACTTTATTAGCCCTAAATAAATTATGGAAATTAGAACTAAATTTAGAAATCCTAGCCCAATTAGGACTTAAATTAGGGGCTGATGTTCCGGTGTTCATACAAGGGCAAAGCGCCATAGCGCATGGTATTGGTGAGAAATTACACCAAGTAAAACTTAAACAAAAATGGTACTGCGTTGTACACCCAAACCAACATGTAAGTACCGCAAAAATATTTACACATCCCGATTTAAAACGCGACACACCAAAAATAATAGGCGATTGGAAACACCATACTTTAACCAACGATTGTGAGCCTTTAGTTAAAAAGCTTTGCCCCGAGGTTGAAAAAACCCTCCAGTGGTTGCTAAAATACGCACCGTCGAAGATGACCGGAACAGGTTCATGTTGTTTTGTCGAATTTGCTAGTCAAGTTCAAGCACAAGATGTACTTGAAAATCTCCCCCATAATTGGCAGGGTTTTGTGGCTTNCCGCCATATTCGATCAATGAAGTAACGTACAAGTAATCATAAGTTAACCCGCAGTGGTATTTATCATTGCCCGTTAGTCCAAATATTCAGTGCCTGAGGAACCCTACCGTGCCTGACATGAAGCTCTTCGCTGGTAACGCAACACCTGAGTTAGCTCAAAAAGTTGCAAAACGTTTATATATTGAATTAGGCGATGCTGTTGTTGGCCGTTTTAGCGACGGTGAGATCAGTGTTCAAATAAATGAAAATGTTCGTGGCTCGGACGTTTTTATCTTGCAATCAACCTGTGCCCCTACAAACGATAACCTAATGGAACTTATCGTTATGGTTGATGCTCTACGTCGTGCGTCTGCAGGTCGTATTACTGCCGTCATTCCTTATTTTGGTTATGCGCGCCAAGACCGTCGTGTACGCTCTGCCCGTGTTCCAATTACCGCTAAAGTTGTTGCCGATTTCTTATCAAGTGTGGGTGTTGACCGTGTTCTTACGGTTGATTTACACGCTGAACAAATCCAAGGCTTCTTTGATGTACCAGTAGACAACGTATTTGGCAGCCCTGTATTACTTGAAGATATGAAAGAACGCGACTTTGAAGACGTCGTTGTTGTATCTCCAGATATTGGTGGTGTTGTACGCGCACGTGCAATTGCAAAACTACTAAACGATACCGATTTAGCAATCATTGACAAACGCCGCCCTCAAGCAAACGTTTCTCAAGTAATGCACATTATTGGTGACGTGGAAGGTCGTGATTGTATTATCGTAGATGATATGATTGATACCGGTGGTACGTTATGTAAAGCCGCAGAAGCACTTAAAGAACATGGCGCTAAGCGCGTATTTGCATACGCAACGCACCCTATTCTTTCGGGTAAAGCAGCAGAAAACTTACGTGACTCGATGATTGACGAAGTAATTGTAACTGACTCGATTCCGCTATCTGACGAGCTTAAAGCCCTTGATAAAATTAAGGTACTTACGCTTGCTGACATGTTAGCAGAGACTATTCGTCGTATTAGTAACGAAGAATCTATCTCAGCGATGTTTGAACACTAAAATTAAGCATTCCTGAGTATAAAAGCGCCTTTTGGCGCTTTTTTTGCAAGCGATGTTTATTTTGTCTGGGCGTGGTGGTATGATAGCGCGCCTTTTGGCTAGGGACCTTGGTCGCAAAGGCCCTACACATTTTAATAACTGGAGACATCATGTCTAACAAAACTTATACATATAACGCTGAACTTCGCGTAGAAACTGGTACTGGTGCGAGCCGCCGCCTACGTCGCGAAGACAAAGTTCCTGCAATCCTTTACGGAGCTGACAAAGAAGCTTTATCTCTTACTTTTGCTCATAAAGATATGATCAAAGCACAAGAAGACGAAGGTTTTTACACGCATATCCTTACGCTTAACGTAGATGGCGAAGCTGTTGAAGTAATCTTAAAAGATATCCAACGTCACCCATTCAAGCCTAAGCTTACTCACCTTGATTTCCAACGTGTAGATGCTACTCATAAATTTCAAACTAAAGTTCCTCTTCACTTCATCGGTGAAGATATTGTAACTAAAGCTGGCGCAACTGTTGTTCACCAGTTAACTGAAGTTGAAATTACGTGTCTTCCAAAAGCACTTCCAGAATTCATTGAAGTAGATGTTTCTAAGTTTGTTGTTGGCGATTCTGTTCATATTTCTGACCTTACTTTCCCTAAAGGCGTTAGCTCTGTAGATTTAGGTAAAGGCGAAGGCCATGATCAGTCTATCCTGACTATCAAAGCAAACAAAGCAGCTCCAGTTGAAGACGACGCTGCAGCAGCAGAATAATTTTTAAGGTCTCGCAACCTTGAATTCTATTCAAATGCTTGTGGGCCTGGCTAATCCAGGCCCCGAATACGCAAACACACGCCACAATGCAGGTGCTTGGTTCATCGAGCAAATCGCTGCACGCTACAACTGCACCCTAAAATACGATCCTAAATATCACGGCCTTACAGGCAAAGTGATCATTCAAGGCCAAGAATTCAAATTATTGATCCCCACTACTTACATGAATTTAAGTGGTAAAGCGGTCGGTAGTTTAGCTAATTTTTTCAAAATCCCTGTCGAGGACATTTTAGTTGCCCATGACGAATTGGATTTAGACCCAGGCGTTGCCAAATTAAAAAAAGGCGGCGGGCATGGCGGTCATAATGGTTTAAAAGACATTATTGCAAAAATGGCAAATCAAAAAGACTTTATGCGCTTGCGCATTGGTGTAGGTCATCCGGGGCATCGTGAAATGGTTACTGGTTGGGTGCTTGGAAAAGCGGCCAAAGCAGACCAAGAAAAGATGGATGCTGCTGTTGATGAAGCAGTTCGTTGTATGGAAATACTTGCAAAAGATGGTGTGTTAAAAGCACAAAACAGACTACATTCGTTTAAACCCTAATAACTTGGGTTCAAGCACATCGTTTAAACGAATCTAAACAAGGTATCTTACTATGGGTTTTAAATGTGGCATCGTTGGCTTGCCTAACGTTGGTAAATCAACGCTTTTCAATGCACTAACTAAAGCGGGTATTGAAGCCGCTAACTTTCCTTTTTGTACCATTGAGCCTAATACAGGTGTGGTACCTGTGCCAGATCCTCGTCTAGACGAACTTGCTAAAATAGTAAACCCTCAACGAGTTCTTACCACCAGTATGGAATTTGTAGACATTGCTGGCTTAGTAAAAGGCGCATCTAAAGGTGAAGGCCTTGGTAACCAGTTTTTAGCTAACATTCGTGAAACCGATGCAATTGGCCACGTAGTTCGCTGTTTTGAAGATGAAAACATCATCCACGTAGCAGGCACTATTGACCCTGCTGACGATATTGACGTAATCAACACTGAGTTAGTACTTGCTGATATGGATAGCGCTGAAAAAGCCCTTTTCCGTAATTCAAAAAAAGCAAAAGGTGGCGATAAAGACGCTAAAGAGCAAAATGCTGTACTTGAAAAAGTAAAAGTGCATCTTGACGAAGGCTTAACTTTACGTGGTCTAGCACTAACTAAAGAAGAAAAAGCAGCAATCAGTTCTATTAACTTCTTAACGATTAAACCAACAATGTATATTGCAAACGTTGCTGAAGATGGTTTTGAAAATAACCCATACCTTGACCGCGTACGCGCTATTGCCGCAGCTGAAGATGCGATTGTAGTTCCTGTATGTGCCGCTATCGAATCTGAGCTTTCAGAACTAGATGACGAAGACAAGCTTGAGTTTATGGCTGATCTTGGTTTAGAAGAGCCGGGTCTTAACCTTGTTATTCGTGGTGGTTATGAATTACTACAATTACAAACTTATTTCACAGCTGGCGTAAAAGAAGTACGCGCATGGACAATCCCTGTAGGTGCAACAGCACCACAAGCAGCGGGTAAAATCCATACCGACTTCGAGCGTGGCTTTATTCGTGCGCAAACTATTGCTTTTGACGACTTTGTTGCCTTTAAAGGTGAGAGTGGCGCAAAAGAAGCAGGTAAGATGCGTCAAGAAGGTAAAGAGTACATTGTTAAAGATGGCGATGTAATGAACTTCTTGTTCAACGTATAAGTACAAATTAAACCAATTTAACTTGGTAATAATTTTTAAAGGCTCGTTTTTACGAGCCTTTTTTGTATTTAAGCATTATAAAAATAATAATTAACCTCAACTAGTCTATCTTTGTAATATCGCTTAATGAAAGAAGTACAGGGTTAATTAAGATTCCGCGCCTTAAAGGCAGCTAAAAAAACAGCATTTTTATTAAATTTTAGCCTGTTAGCTTAATTTTCCTGCAAACAAACACAGTTAAGTGTTTTTTTGCAAAAAAGGTGTTGACGAATTTGGGTCATATCAGCATAATACGCCCCGCACTCAGCGATGAAGTGCTAACAAAAAAAGATGGCTAAGTAGCTCAGCTGGTTAGAGCACATCACTCATAATGATGGGGTCACAGGTTCAAATCCCGTCTTAGCCACCATTATTTTTTTGTTGCTCAATGAAGAGTTTAAAATAACTACCTTGTGTGCGGGAGTGGCGGAATTGGTAGACGCGCTGGATTTAGGTTCCAGTATCTTAGGATGTGAGAGTTCAAGTCTCTCCTTCCGCACCATAATTCTTGATAAGAATTAAAACTATCAATTGTTATTGTTGGGATATCGCCAAGCGGTAAGGCACCAGGTTTTGATCCTGGCATTCCCAGGTTCAAATCCTGGTATCCCAGCCAACAATGGCTAAGTAGCTCAGCTGGTTAGAGCACATCACTCATAATGATGGGGTCACAGGTTCAAATCCCGTCTTAGCCACCATTTCTTCTTTTAGAAATGGCTCTGTAAGAGTTAAATTGCAGCTCAATGAAGAGTTTAAAATAACTACCTGTACTTTATTGTACAAACGATGCGGGAGTGGCGGAATTGGTAGACGCGCTGGATTTAGGTTCCAGTAACTTCGGTTGTGAGAGTTCAAGTCTCTCTTTCCGCACCATGTTCTTATAAGAACTAAAATTATAAAGAATTCTTTGTTGGGATATCGCCAAGCGGTAAGGCACCAGGTTTTGATCCTGGCATTCCCAGGTTCAAATCCTGGTATCCCAGCCAACTTCTTCTACCAAGGAAAGTTGGATAAAAGAAT
>NZ_AUTN01000063.1:0-12115 GCF_000497955.1 Pseudoalteromonas sp. TAE56 | reverse complement strand
CAGACAAGCCATTCAAGATAAAATATCAGCGACAGTAGTTATTAAAGGTAACTTGAATCAAGTTGTAAACGTTGAAACGGTTGTAGATGCAGTGGAAGAGTAAAGTAATTATACAAATATACAGATTGAGTTAAAAAACTTAAAATTAAGTACAGGTTTAACTTTATCAGGTGTTTTATGAAAGCGTTATTAGCTGATAGTTCAGCAAGTATTTCAGAACTGAGAAAAAATCCAATTGCGCTCTTAAATAAAGCTGGTGGAAAGAGCATCGAAATATAATAAGACAGTTGCTTATTTAGTTCCTGCACAATTGTATGAGTTGATAATGCATCAGCTTGATGACAATGAATTAGCTAAAATTATTAAAAGTCGTAGAGCTGATTTATCTCAGGAGGTTGAAGTTAGCATTGATGACTTATAGCTCTTATCAATTGAATTACATTAATTAGAAAAAGCTAATGCTTAAAGTGACATAAAGTAGCTCAGACTATTTTTCTGTTTATATTAGGGCGTGTTAGCATATAAGAAAGTAAATATTGAACACATGGATGAATATGGTCACTTTTTCTCGCTATACGACATTAATTTTATATGGTGTTATAACCTATATTCTGTTTTTAATTATGTCTTCAGTAATCATTAATCAAGGATTGTGGCTCGCTTGGACTAACCTTCTTCAAAAAACATTTAATACTTCAAATTTCACACCTTCGTATGGTTACGCTACATTATTATTTTTAGCAGGCTTAGCCGTAAACAAAATTGCAGATAGCTTTTCTATTTATAATTTAAAAAGATATTGGCAATTTAATTGGCGGTATCCTTCGCTAATGCTATCAGTAACATGCACTATTGCTATTTGGTTGTTTTTTGAATCTAGAGAAACCGGTTCTTTGATTAGTTTAGAGTTAGTACTTTTATACTTACCACTTATAGCCGGATTAGTATTTTTACCTGCATTAGAACTTTTAAAAACTCGTATTGAGACGGATAAACCAAAAAGCAACGATTCAACGCAGCATATCGCTAAACAAATTGAGGAAACTTTATGCTATGAGAAAAATAAAGCAAAAAGTACACGCATTTTAATATGTGGACCGTTTGGTGTCGGAAAAACCACGGCAATAAATTTAGCAGTTGATAAACTAAAAAATAAAAAAGAACTGCCTAAATTAGTTCACTGTAATATTGATCTGTGGGGTGTTGAAGCTGAATCTATTATCCAATATGTATTGGATGAAGTGCTAATAGCACTCGGTACAGAAATAGATATGTGTAAATTTCGCTCTTTACCGTTGCATTATATTACGGCAATGAATGCAGGTAATACGTCTTCTAAAATATTTGCAGCGTTTATGCATAAACCTACATCTCCTGATGCACTTTTAAAAAGCTTAAATGATGTAATTAATGCAGCAAATTTAAGGTTATTAGTAACAATTCAAGACCTCGATCGTAATCAAAAGGCGCTAGACAGCCTCCATGCGCTTGCTGGCCTGCTAGATAGATTAGAAGAACTGCAAGGTATTGATTATATTTTTGCAGGTGAAAACCGCCCCGAATTTTCAGATACGTTACTGCGCATTTGCCCAATACGATTTGACTTTTCTATCCCCAATTTTACTGAGGAGATAAAGAAGTTAGAAAATGAGTTAATAAATGCCGATATGCAAATGTATTATCAAAAAGTTCTTTTGAAACAAGATGTAGATAGGTACCTAATACAGCGACTTATAAATAAGTTGTTGCCATCATTTAGAGCATTGCACACTCTTGAAGAGCAAATTAAACCTATTTGGCAGACGTTAGGTGGTGAAGTGTTATTTTACGACCTTGTTTTACTTCAGGCATTGAAAAATAATAGCCCAGTTATTTACGATGCACTAATAGTGTTATTAAATAAAAAGTCCTTTAAAAGCCAACCATTAACTAAATTTATTGCAGATAACTTTTCTCCGGACGATAATTTAGATAAAGAACTTATAAAGGCTTGCCTAGACCACTTTGGCTTAACTTATATTTTTAAAGCTATAGAAGAGAGTAAAGGTAGAGAAACATACGTTTCAAAAGATAACCCGCCGGCTCATGTTTTATCATTTTATAAACACGAGCATATAAGTAGCTCATTAATCGAAGGCAGGCTTACAGCGAAAAAGCTTAAACAAAGGCACGTTTTTAAAACGTTGAATGAAATTTCTAGTGGTGATAGCCGTATTATTAAAAACCAAGCAATTACTGACTTATGTGCCGCTGTGGAAAATGATGAGACTTCTAGCTTTTGGCTTGAGTCAATCAAGTATTATGGTTGGCATATTCTTTACAATGAAATTAAAGATGAAGTGACCGTTAAGCAATTATTTGAAAAAGCGATTAATGTTCGGTCATCAAGGAAATCTTTAGAACTTCTAACATCATTTGCTGTAAGAGGCTATGATGTTGACTCAAGTAGCGCATTTGTTAAATACCTTTTTTCAGAAAGAATAATAAGCGACTTATTTGAGCAACGCACCTGTTTTACATATGGTACTTTGTTTGCGCTATTGAAAATTTATAGTAATTTTAGCTCATTTGGACGTTTTGGTAGTGAGCCCAAAAGTTATAAAGTTCCTATGAATAATCTTATTTTACAATTTATAGATAGCAAGGATCCTGTCAGCGACGCTAATTTGTTGTATTTGTTTTCAAGTAATGCTGATGATATTCCTGATTTATTACTTGCTCTAAATAAATCGACTCTAAATAAAGTACAGTCTTTGATTAAAAATATTAAATCAGAAAACACCCGTGTGATTTATAGTCAAATAGCTGAAGCACGAGAAGCAAATGATGATGAATTTGAAGGTATAAGAAGTGATGCATTAAAATTAATATCGCGAATGTTAAAACTTTAGTTTCAATTAATTGAGGCTGCTATTTTGGCTTGAAATTAAAGCGCGATAATTATCTTACCGCACTTTAATCTTAAATATTTCTTTTATCTTTTAGTTTTAGCCCAAACCCAACAACACCCATCAAAAGCACAAATCCCCACACAAACATGTTTCCGTATTGGCTGTACACGCTGTCGCCTTTTATGAGCTTAATGTTAGCTTTCAATGTTGTAGCTTCAAACTGAGGCATGGTTTGTTGTGCGTGGCTTATAGGGTCGTATACGGCGCTTACACCATTGTTTGTAACACGCACTAGAGGGCGTTGTAGCTCGAGCGACCGCATACGGGCTATTTGCATATGTTGCAAAGGCCCAATGGAGTCACCAAACCAGGCATCGTTACTTACCGTAAAGAGTAGGTCGGAATCGCTTTTGTAATTTCCGCGTACTAAATCGGCAAAAACAATTTCGTAGCAAATAGCGGGGAGTAAGTTATAGCCATTGGCGCGTAAGTTGTTTTGCACTTTGTCGCCACGGGTAAACGACGACATAGGTAAATCGAATAACGGGGCAATAGGGCGCAAAAAGTCTTGAAACGGTACAAATTCGCCAATAGGTAATAGCTGGTGTTTTTGATAACGGTTTTTATCAAGGTAATGGTAATGCCCGTGCTCGTCGCCGCGTTCTTTATTACCAACCACAATAAGCGTATTGAATATGTTTTTGGTGTCTCGCTGGTAGTCAACAATACCGGTTACAAGGGCGGTTTTATTAAACGAGGCGGCACTGTCTAAATTGGCTAGGTAGGAATCAGCAAGCATTTCTATTTCAGGCACTGCGGCTTCTGGCCATACTATTAAGTCGGCATCCCAATGTGGGCGTGTCAGGTCTTGGTATTTGCTCATTGTGGTCCAAAACTCACTTGGCTCAAAGCGCAGGTGTTGCTGTATGTTCCCTTGTACGAGCAATACTGACATATTTTTATCTGTGTAATGAATACTGCCTGTGGTGTTTGCACCTGCAAAAATAAGCGCAACTGCTGTCGCAGTAACCGCTGGGGTTTTAAAATCTTTTTGGGTTAAGCGATAAAGTGCAAAGCCAATAGCGATACACACGAGGGTTAAGCCAAACTCGCCAATATAAGGGGCAAGCAGCCTTAAAGGTCCGTCGGTTTGCGTGTAGCCAAAACTTAACCACGGGAAACCGGTAAGTACGGTGCCACGTAAATACTCACTAATTGCAAAGCTGGCAATTAGTAATGCGCCAAAGCTTTTAGGGCCACTGGCAAAGCGTGTAGTTGCCCAAAAGGCAAGTGCGGGAAATAACGCTAAGTAGGCGCACAAAAAAGCCATTAACGAGAGCGATGCTATCAGCGGCATACCGCCAAAGGTGGCAATAGAAACATGTACCCAGCTTATACCTGCACCAAACCAGCCTAGGCCAAATATAAAGCCATATTTAGCGGCGGTTTTTGCGTGTGCTTTACCGGTATTATTGGGATTAACGCAAAAAATTATGGCACCAAGGCTAATAAATACGATGGGCCAAATTTCAAAGGGAGCATAGCCAAAAGTTAAAACAAGGCCCGCAACGAGTGCGAGCCATGCTTTTTTATCTTTTGCTAATAGGGTAAGTCTAGTTAGCAGTTTCTTCACTGTCGTTATCATCAGCCTTAGGAACGGTGACTTGCAGTTGCAAAATACGACGATTGTCGGCGTTGGTTACTTTAAATTGGTAACCTTCTATGTCAATCGTTTCACCACGGCTTGGCATATGGCCAAATGCGTGCAGTACAGTTCCGCCAATAGTATCGGCTTCGTCTGTGCTGTAGCCTGTTTTAAAATGCTCGTTAAAGTCATCTACAGGTGTGAGTGCTTGCACTACGTGAACATGTTTAGCAAGTCGACGAATATCTTGATGTTCTTCTTCTTCGTCGTGCTCATCTTCGATTTCGCCAACAATTATTTCAAGAATATCTTCAATCGTTACTAAGCCCGATACGCCGCCGTATTCGTCAATAACAACAGCCATATGGTAGCGTTGCTGACGGAATTCGTTTAGCAATGTATCAACACGTTTGCTCTCAGGTACTACCATTGCTGGGCGTAAATAATCGCGTATTGATGGTAAATGCTCGTCTTTATTTAAGATCAGTGGCAATAAATCTTTAGCGAGTAAAAAACCTTCTACATGGTCTTTGTCTTCAATCACCACAGGAAAACGTGAGTGAGTTGAGTCAACCATCATTGGAATTAGCTCTTCAAGCGGGCTGTCGATCTCAAGAGTGATCATTTGTGAGCGCGGAACCATTATGTCTCGCACTTTAAGCTCAGACACGCCAAGCACACCTTCTATCATCTCTTTTGTTTCAGGATCGATTACGTCTCGTTCTTGCGCATCGGCAATAACTTCGACCAGCTCTTCTCTATTCTGGGGTTCCCCTTGCAACATTTGGGCTATTCTGCCCAACCACGTTTTGCCAGAAGAACCCTGGCTAGATTGCGAGTTACCGTCGCTCATTGCGTCTAATTGCTCCGTTAATTTAAATATCGTCCCGGTATGGGTCTGCTATGTTTAGCTCTGCAAGTAATTGCTTTTCGATGCTTTCCATCTCTAAAGCATCGTCACTCTTTATATGGTCAAATCCAAGCAAATGCAAGCATCCGTGAATAACCATGTGGGCAAAGTGGTCATGAAATGACTTCTCTTGCTCAATTGCTTCAGCTAATACAATAGCTGGGCAAATAATTAAATCACCAACCAAGGGAATATCTATTCCTGGTGGTGCTTCAAATTCGAACGACAGTACGTTGGTCGGTTTATTTTTACCGCGATAGTCGTTATTAAGTTGTTGCGATTGCGCTTCGTCGCTAATAACGATACTGAGTTCTGACTCGTCACGGTATTGGCTAAGGGCTTTGTCGGCCCACAGTGCAAATTGCTCTTCGCTTGGGAGGTTGTCAAACTCACAGGCTATTTGTAAATCAAGTTCGGTTGTCAAAGTATTACTCTTTAGTAGTAGGCTGTTGAAGAGCAGCAAGTGCGTCTTTTGCATTTTGCTTTTCAATGCGCTTTAGTCGCTCGCTTTCGTCGTTACGCTCGTAGGCTTCAACTATGCGTGCTACAACAGGATGGCGTACTACGTCTTGGGCTTTAAAGTAGTTAAAGCTAATTTCGTTTACGCCATCAAGTACTTCCATTGCATGGCGAAGGCCTGAACGTGTGCCACGAGGTAAATCGACCTGTGTTATATCGCCTGTAATAACCGCTTTTGAGTTAAACCCTATACGGGTTAAAAACATTTTCATTTGCTCGGCGGTGGTATTTTGGCTTTCATCTAAAATAATAAAGGCATCGTTTAAAGTGCGTCCGCGCATATAAGCAAGCGGGGCGACTTCAATGATATTTTTTTCGATGAGTTTTTCTACTTTTTCAAAACCTAGCATTTCAAAAAGAGCGTCGTAAAGAGGACGTAGGTACGGGTCTATTTTTTGACTTAAATCACCGGGTAAAAAGCCAAGCTTTTCGCCCGCTTCTACAGCAGGACGCGTTAATAATATACGGCGTATTTCTTGGCGCTCAAGGGCGTCAACGGCGGNCGGCAGCAACTGCAAGGTAGGTTTTACCAGTACCAGCAGGGCCAATACCAAAGGTAATGTCGTGGTTTAAAATATTAGCCACATAAACACCTTGGTTATCGTTACGTGGTTTAATAACACCACGGCGCGTTTTAATCACCATTTCTTTGCCGTAAGCGCTGCTTGATGCATCTTGCTCTAGGGCTTTTGATTCGGTAATAGCTAAATGAACGGCTTCGGGTTCTATTTCGCCTAAAACACCACGAACTGGCTGAGTATCAACATAAAGGTTTTTTAAGATTTCTACAGCGCCGGCGCAGTTGTGTAGTTTACCGGTTACTTTAAAGAAGTTGTCACGGTGAATTATTTCAACAGCCAGGTGGCGCTCAATTTGTTTGATGTTTTCGTCAAACGGGCCACATAAAGAAGAAAGGCGTTTGTTATCGGCAGGTTCTAAATAAATCTCTAATGTTTTTAACTGATTACTCAAAATTGCTTCCTATAGTACTGCGCCAGCGTTAACTGGCGCTAATAATTTTGACTAAGGAACGAAAGTAGCTACGCCAATTTCGTTAACAGTGTCTGGTTTTGGCTCTGCAGCTGCAGCTTTAGTTAAAATAGCTGAAGGAGCGATTTCACGTCGTAAGTTCATTTCTGATTCTGTACGAATTAAGTCACCACGTAAAGAGTTAGGTAGTGCTTCGGTAATACGTACGTCAACAAACTGTCCGATCACTGTGTGCGGGCCAACAAAATTTACTACACGGTTATTTTCGGTACGGCCACGTAATTCCATTGGGTTCTTTTTAGAAGGACCTTCAACAAGTATACGTTGCTCTGTATCGAACATTTGACGGCTAATTTGCTGCGCCATTTGTGTAATACGGTTTTGTAGTAAGTATAAGCGTTCTTTTTTCTCTTGCTCTGTTACGTCATCTGGCAAATCTGCCGCTGGCGTACCTGGGCGTGCACTGTAAATAAAGCTAAAGCTCATATCAAAACCAATGTCGCTAATAAGCTTCATGGTTGCTTCAAAATCTTCTTTACTTTCGCCTGGGAAACCAATAATGAAATCTGACGACATGCTTAAGTTAGGGCGAATTTTGCGTAACTTACGAATTGTCGATTTGTATTCAATTGCCGTATGGCCACGTTTCATTAGGTTTAATATACGGTCTGAACCACTTTGTACTGGTAGGTGTAAGTGATCTACAAGCTCTGGTACATCAGCGTAAACGTCAATGATGTCTGGCGTAAATTCTACCGGGTGCGATGTGGTGTAACGAATACGGTCAATACCATCAATAGCAGCAATAAGACGAATTAAATCTGAGAAGTAACATATTTCGCCATCGTGCGTGTCGCCGCGGTATGCGTTTACGTTTTGGCCTAGTAGGTTTACTTCACGTACGTTTTGCTCAGCAAGCTGTGCAATTTCTAGTAATACGTCATCTACTGGGCGGCTAACTTCTTCGCCGCGAGTATACGGTACAACACAAAAAGTACAGTATTTAGAACAGCCTTCCATAATTGATACAAACGCAGATGGGCCATCCGCTTTTGGCTCTGGCAGGCGGTCAAACTTTTCAATCTCTGGGAATGAAATATCAACAACCGATGAGCCTTTATCGCCTTGCACTTGTTTAATCATTTCTGGTAAACGGTGTAGCGTTTGCGGGCCAAAAATAACATCTACAAATGGTGCACGTTGGCGAATAGAGTCACCTTCTTGTGAGGCAACACAACCACCTACACCAATTATTAAATCTGGCTTGTCGTCTTTTAACAACTTCCAACGACCTAACTGGTGAAATACTTTTTCTTGTGCTTTTTCACGAATTGAACAGGTGTTGAGTAAGATTACGTCGGCATCTGTTGCATCATCAGTTAGCTGGTAGCCGTTGGTGGCATCTAAAAGTTCAGCCATTTTCTGAGAGTCGTATTCGTTCATCTGACAACCCCAGGTTTTAATATGCAGCTTTTTGCTCATTGAAATATTGCCTCGTGTTCAATTCGATAGTGGCACAAAAATGTGCTAGAAACAGGATTAAGGAGCAAGCATGCTCACTTAAAGGAGGCGTATTTTAGCTGGATACCCGCCCAGATCCAAGTATAGTTTTCATGTTTGTGATCTCAAATCAATACAGGGCGAGTTTAATCAGCTGTTAGGGATATCCTCTGGTATAAAACAAATTAATTTTGATACAATCAAAACAGACTCAAGTAATAATAAAATGATGAAAAACATGACTAAAAATAATGTGATAGTAGTTGGCGGAGGCATGGTTGGCGCGGCTATGGCGATAAAGCTGGCTCAACAAGGCTTTGGCGTGCGCATAATTGAAAAACACCTAATAGACCCATCGCACATTCTTAGTAGCGATAAGGTGGATATTAGAGTGTCTGCTATTAATCGTTTTTCAGAAAATTTACTTGATGAATTAGGCGCAATGCCTCTTTTAAGGCAAAACCGCATAGCACCTTATCAACAATTAGAGGCTTTTGAGCGCGGTGGTGACAATTTATTATTTGATTGCGCCGACATAAACACGACACATTTAGGCCACTTGATTGAAAATAGTCTAATTCAAGCAAGTTTGTGGCAGCAATTTGGGCATTACAAGATTGAGGTTATTGAGCAATCATTACCGGTAACTAAAGTAGAGCAAACGGATGATTTAATTACGCTTGTGTATGGTGATCAAACCTATACGGCTGATTTAGTAATTNGCCGCCGATGGCGGGCAATCGCAATTGCGTGATAAAGCTAATATTGGTATTACGGGATGGCAGTACCAACAGCATTGCATGGGGGTATTAATTAAACTCGATGCCCCGCAACAAATTAAAACCTGGCAACAGTTTACACCAACCGGGCCATTAGCATTTTTACCAATGCAGGCACCGTACGCTAATTTAATTTGGTACGACAATGCAAATACACTACAAGCATTTAAAGGGCTAAACCCAACTCAGTTAAAAACACACATACTGAATAAATTCCCAGAACTTGCTGGAGACTTTGAAGTACAAACCCATGCGATATTTCCGCTAACTCGCCAACATGCAAATAGCTATTCGCAAGGGCGTTTGGTTTTAGTGGGCGATGCAGCGCATACAATTAACCCGCTTGCAGGGCAGGGCGTTAATTTAGGTTTTCAGGACGTAGTGGCACTTGCTGAAGTTTTAAACGAAGCAGGCGATATAGGTTGCCCTCTCAAACTTAAAGAATACGAACGAGCTCGCCGCAGGGCTAATTTATTAATGATGAGCATGATGGACGCGTGTTACTTTGGGTTTTCTAATCAAATTACGCCACTTAAATGGGCACGTAGCCAGTTTTTAAAAATGGCCAATAATACGGGGCCAATAAAAAACTGGGTTTTAAAATACGCAATTAGCGGTGATTTAGGCTAAATTTAAAGTAGGTATTTAAAAGGCTCATTTATGAGCCTTTTTTTATGCCTGTTTTTAAGTCAGCAAATAGTGACTCGGCTATATTGAACACGGTTTTAATTTAACTGGTGTTACATCACTAAATCGCAGTTTAATAACTTTAAAGAGCTTGTGTGTGGATAATTTTTTTACAGTAATAATTATTTTAGGTGCGCTACTGCTTGTTGCTAGCTTAAAAACAACCGTTAAAGTTTGTAAAAAAACATCGCAAAGAGCATGGAGTGTACTGCTATGCGCTATTATTTTTTTTATTATAGGGTATTGGTGGGTACTTTATTATTTTTCCAATCACGACATTGCACCCGTCGTTATGAATATGGTGGCTATGTTGTTGCTTGGCGGTGGTGGGTTTGTTTTTTTAGTTATTAAACTGAGCTTAAAAAGTATTCTTAAAATAGAGCAAGCAACGCAGTATCAAAAATATCAAACTGAGCACGATAACTTAACAACTCTACCTAACCGCGATAAGTTTTTTAAATCTCTGAGTAAACAAGTTGAATATCCTTCCCCATTTTCACTATTTTATATCGACTTAAATAACTTTAAACAAATTAATGATGCGTTTGGGCATCAGTGTGGTGACCAACTCTTGGCTGCATTTGCCAATAAACTAAATAAAGAATTATGCGGAATTGCTAAGTTATATCGAATAGGTGGCGATGAGTTCGCATTTTTACTGCATACCGATACAGATGAAAGCATGAATTATTGTGTAAACATTATAAACTCAGCCGTCAAAAGTCCGTTTTGTACGAATGAGCAAATGGTTAAAATACAATTAAGTATAGGCGTAAGCCGTTTTCCTGATGATAGCCGATTGCCCGATCAGCTATTAAAAAAAGCTGACTTGGCACTGCATGAAGCTAAAAAAACATTTCAACCTTTGGTAAATTACTCATCTGCAATAGGTAAACGAGCTGAGGACTTTTTTGATTTATCAGCCAAAATTAAAGTGGCATTACATAAAGATGAGTTTGAGCTTTATTTACAACCCATAATGGACTCTAAGGATCTGCAATTACATGGCCTAGAAGCGCTTATACGATGGCCGCAAGATGATGGTAGCTTTATTAGTCCAGAAAAGTTTATAACCGTAGCTGAGCGTACAGGGCTTATTTTTCCTTTATCGAAATGGGTTGTACAAGAAGCCGTTAATCACATTAGAAAGCTAAAACTATTTGGCTTCACCGGTACCATACATGTCAACTTATCGACGAAAGATATTGAAAGCAGTGAGTTTTACGATTTTATAATTAGTTTACTCGCAACGGATCCTACACTAAGCGACTCGTTAATTTTTGAAATTACTGAAGGTGCAATGATGACAAATATACCGGCTGCTAGAAAAATGATGCAACAGTTGAGTATGCGCGGGTTTAAATTTAGTGTTGATGACTTTGGTACTGGCTTTTCGTCGCTGTCGTTATTAAGAGAGCTGCCAATTAATCAAATAAAAATAGATCAGTCGTTTGTCAAAGATATGCTTACTAACTCGCCTGATTACGCCATTGTAGAATCTACATTGTTTTTAGCGGGTCGATTAAATTGCGATGTAGTTGCTGAGGGAATAGAAACTAAAGAAGTAGAACAGGCGTTGTTGGGTCTGAACTGTGATTATTTACAAGGGTATTTATATAGTAAACCGATAACAATAGATGAGTTTATAAGTGTTTATTTAAATGCAGAGAAAGTAAGTTGAACTTAATGAGTATTGAGAATTTTTAGACAGGGAAGTCAAATTGGCTGGGATACCAGGATTTGAACCTGGGAATGCCAGGATCAAAACCTGGTGCCTTACCGCTTGGCGATATCCCAACTATAAATTTGATATTAATTTTAGTTCTTAATAAGAACATGGTGCGGAAGGAGAGACTTGAACTCTCACAACCTAAGTTACTGGAACCTAAATCCAGCGCGTCTACCAATTCCGCCACTCCCGCATCACTAATTTGCTATTTTAAACTCTAAGCTAGAGCGATTCTTTTATCCAACTTTCCTTGGTAGAAGAAGTTGGCTGGGATACCAGGATTTGAACCTGGGAATGCCAGGATCAAAACCTGGTGCCTTACCGCTTGGCGATATCCCAACAAAGAATTCTTTATAATTTTAGTTCTTATAAGAACATGGTGCGGAAAGAGAGACTTGAACTCTCACAACCGAAGTTACTGGAACCTAAATCCAGCGCGTCTACCAATTCCGCCACTCCCGCATC